>CBDURE010000018.1:0-39780 GCA_965369605.1 uncultured bacterium | reverse complement strand
GTCGGGGATTGGGTGAATACTACCAAGCAACGATAAGTTTAACTTAGCGCTTATGCCAACCCTCCCCGCTGTACAAACCATAGACATGGTTTACACATTAACAGGGACATGGTTTACAAATACAAAAAAATCCCACCACGCTCGCGGGGGGATTAAGCGGGGGAGGAGATAAAAAAAAATCCCCCACTATTCGTGAGGGAATATTTTTCTAAATTAACCGCCTGGTCTTATTCAACTTCTTCCATCATAACAACTCCGTCAGTTGTAACCACATATAACTTGTCAGTCGAGGTATCCCAGTCCATTCTGAGTGGATCGCCATCGCCAACCCATGGTGATGTCCAAATCCAGTTATAATCAGAATCGAATTTCTGGAATCTGTATGTTCCACCATGATCCTCAAGCGTGAAGATTTCACCCTTTGAGTTGATGGATATATCAAGGCCGCCCATGAATTCGCCGTTGCCGGTGCCATAGTTCCCTACAGTGCTGAGTTCAGCGGCAGTGCCAGACCCGGAGAAACAGTCACCGAAAACAGATAGTTTGCCATCAGTGCTGTCCGAGAAAAAGACCAGCATGTTGAGAGTATCAAAAAGCCCTTCAATGGCAACTACACCAACTTTCGGATAAACTTCAGTGGCAGCTAAGTTAGTTCCTGAAGAGTTAATGAGATCAGTATCCTGGAACGCAATATCCCAGGTCAGAACTGATGAGCAAACGTCTGAAATTCGTCCTAATCCCATAAAGCCTGGACCAAAACCCATTGGGTTGACATCGCAGACATCCGGAACGTTGCCAACGGTATTCGTGGGGTTGCAATTATACTGCCAGCAGCATGCGATATTTGTCGCAAAGTTGCCGGAAACCATCCAGGTTGCAAGGGTTGAACCATTGATATTCGTGAGAAGGTTACCGCCATCGGAGACATCAACTCTGTCCCATTCAAGATCGGGATTCCAATTCCATGCGCCCGGATAAGGATCGTTCATTCCTGAGCCACCCTCATTCATAACAACCATCGTATCCAGATCGTTCGTGAATTTAAGGCATGTTCTTGAACCGGTGTCAGGGAAACCGCCAACATTATCGGTCTCGGGATGGTCAGCTACAACATAGACAAATCCCTGCGCTTCAACACCAACATCAAACCAGACGTCATCTACTGGTTTCTGAAATATCCCAACTTGAACCAATTTCGCTTCACCAACATCAACGACATCCAATTCAAAGAAATTGTAGGTCTGATAGACTGGTGCTGATTGTGACAGTGCCATTGTTGGAATCACATAGGTTCCCTCCGGCGCAAGCTCGGAGTTTGTGATATCCGCTGTCCACACAAGCGGGTCAGGTGTGGAAAGAAAGGTTGTGTTTGCTCCTGTCAGAGCTGATGTATCGGCATAAACTCCGGTTACATCCTGCTGATGGTCAAGCGCTGTAACTTCAATAGTCGCATTGCCGCCAGCTGGTGTCAGCTGTCCTGCAACGTTCCAATCAGTCAATGCAAGCACACCGCCGGTGTTTCCGGCAATATCCGCAATGATGAAAAAATCCACCAGTGCGCTTCCGCCGGGATACTGAATCTCAAGCGGTTCCGTGCCGATTCCCGGTGGGAACACCCTGTTCGGATCTGATTTCATGAATGCGATGAAAGGGTCAAGATCCCATGGGCCAAAAATGTCCATGTAACTGTCAGGATTCAGGACTGTCTTGCCGTAAAGATTCTCGAAAACGATACAGACATCATAAACCGTGAATGCTGAGACGTTGTTAATCTTGAGAGTGATTTCAAGGATGTCAGGCGGAATAAAATTGTCAATTGTGAAACTGAAATGCGAACCGACAATACTTGTTACATCCATGTAAGCGCTTGCTGAATGTTCACCTGGCTCGATTGAACCATCCTCAAGATTCATCGTTCCTGATGCAAGTATTGCAAATTCATGGTTGTTTGTATCAGCAATCTGCTCAGGAGATGAGTCAGATGGCGGAGTTGTCGGGGCATTGCCACTCCCGGAACAACCCGCAAAAATCAATGCCAATACTACTAGAGTGAGAAAGAAAATAGGTCGCACTGTCTGCCTCCCTAAGGCTGTAATAAGATAAGTTATTTTTGTACCAACCTGATATGTAACCAATCTGATGCGCACAAATAATAGCAATATTATTTGCATGCGGCAAGATAATAATAAGCATTTCCTGTAAAAAGTATTTGACCTAATGCGCCCCGTGATCTATCCATATCTTATCATCGATATCCCGTTGATCCATCCACCCGATGCACACATCCGAGCCATTCGATGCCAAAATCGGATTATACGCGTTTGGATGAACAAGATCATTTATCATCTGCTCATTTATCCATGTTGAACCGCCGTCCATTGATTCCTTGAAATAGCAATCCTGATTTGTGAACATGTCAGTCGCTGAATACCACGATGCCAGCCATCTGCCTGATGTCTCACAGAACAGCGATGAACTGAACATAAATTCCGCCGGGCTGAACACTACCACTTCAGGCATGAACGATGTCGCGTTGGCATCGGTTGCTTTCACAAACAGCAGATCAAGCGCCGTTGGGTATCGGTTATAGTCATACAAAATCCCCGCGATACCCGTTGACGGATTAACCGCCAAAATCGGATTCTTCTCGCTCTTGCCGGATGCCCAGAAACTGCTGATAAAAATATCAGTACCCCAAGTGACTCCATCTGAGGATGAATCGAAACAAACTCGCGAACCGGCTGAAACCGCCGCTTCATCCGTCCAGCAGGCCATTATCTTTGCAGTTACAGGATTAAACGCAATGTCAGGATAAACAACATCCATTCCAGGATCAATTATGTCGCTCACCTGATTAAACACCCACGGATTCGCGCCGTTTTTACATGCAACCCATATCGATTCCTTATCATCACTATATGCTACATAAACCTTTTCTTCCGCTGAATATGGGTCAACACAAATCGATGGCGTATGTTTGCGGGATGTCGATTCGAACCATACATACCAATTTTCGCCATCATCATCGCTTTTAAGTATGTCAAAATAATATGTGGATGACTGGCTTACACGCTCATGCGCGATATATAGCGTATCGCCTTTTTTCGCCATGCTGGTGTAATGACATATATCTCCATATGTTGGTTCGTTTGTTATTCTTGCGGGTTCCTGCCACGTTTCGCCGCCATCGGTGGATTTTACAAAGTGAATATCTCCCTTCGCCCAGTATTGGGGGCTGACGTACAAACTGTTAAACGACAAATAGAAATTATCGCCATCAGCAATCATGTTGTGGCGGCCTTCCGTACCCGCCCAGTGATTCAGGCCTCCGGGATTGAATATGAAAATGTCATCCCCGAATAAAGTAGCGGATGAGTCCGCGACATGTATCTTGAAAAAGTTATATGTTTGGTACATGGGCGATGATGGCGATGATGCCATAACCGGAATTGTATATTCACCGACCGGCGCATGTTGCGTATTTGATATGGATGCCTCCCACGGATTCGGATATCCAGCCTGCGTGAAAATTGTGATTCCGCCGGTAAACACTGATGTATCAGCAACAACTTGGGAAATATCCGCCTGATAATCATAAGCAGAAACGATAACATCAACGGTGCCGCCATCCGGCCTTAAAACACCATCAACATGCCATTCTTCAATCGCATATACTCCCCCCGTATTTCCACCCAGATGCGCTATGATATAAAAATCAACATATGGATTCCCGCCGGGATATTTCAATAAAAGCTGCTCTGTATCACCCATCGGAGGGAATTCCCTTAATACATCCTCTTTTCTGAATACGATGAACGGATTTATGTCCCACTGCTGAAATATATCTATATAACAATCAGGATTCATCACGGTTTTGCCATATAGCTCATCGAAAACGACATAGACATCATATACAGTCACTCCTGACAGATTGACAAGTGTAAGTGTGATATCGAGAATATCCGGCGGGATAAAGTTGTTGATATGAAAGGAAAAATTCGATCCGACAAACGGTGTTACATCCATGTATGGCGAAACAGTTCTGTTATTGATTTCAACAGCGCCATTATCGAGATTCATTGTTCCCGATGCGAGTATGTGAATATCGCCATGTTGTGAATGATTTTCCATTGACGGCATATCCGCAACGCTGTCAGGAACAACAGTCGAATTGCCGGAACTGGAGCATCCAGCAGCAATCAGCAGAAGTGAAATTATAATTATGAATAGAGAAGTACGCATTTAAATCACCTTATTATGGGAATTCCAACCACTAAGACGTTAGCAATTATCTCAAGGTTACGTTATGTCCGGTTATTTCATCCGATGCTAGAGAAGCATGCTAATAATAGCAATATTATTAGATTGAGGCAAGAAAAAACAGTACTTCGGGACGCGGCATGCGGTGTTCTGAAATGACCTTGTTAAATGTGGTACACCGGAGCGCAGCAAGGAAATTGTCTCAGAACCTCCAAACAGAAAGATAAACATAATTCGAGCGTAAGCGGCAGTTAAGAAACTATAGGTTTTAAATGTAACCCGGCATCCCTTTGCCGGGGAAACAGATGGCTATCTCACGCAAAGCCCCGGTGAAGGGACACCGCGGTGAAGGGACACCGGGTTACAATTGCACGATTATTTGAAAATCAACTCAATTTGCTAACCTGCTAACTTACTAACCTGCTAACTTACTAACCTGCTAACTTACTAACCTGCTAACTTGCTAACTATTTAACGGCTTCGGTAATCGGTTTTCCATGATTTGCTGCTTTTGCTCGATGGCTTCTTCTTTTCCTTTTTCTTGGCGTCGGATTCTATTTCAGGCGTATCGCCATTTTCTTCTTCACCATCAGGCTTCTTGATTTCAAGCGAAAGATGGAATGTTCCGTAGATGACCTTGTTTGTTGCATTCACTGATTTAATCGGCTCAGGTTTGTTGTCCTTATTTTCCTTTGCTTTCTTGGGGTCAGTTTCAGGCGGACGAATCAGCTCAATAATCAGTTCGTTGTTATTGTCCCTTTCCATGAAACGTTCAATAACCTCATCGAGCGTTTTTGGCGGCTCCTCCGCATATCCACCCGGCGCCATTTGCATTGGCATAATAGATCCCATCATTGCTATAAAAGAACTCGGACCGCCCATGAAACGATTGCCGAATCCTCCGCCTCCGCGGATTTCCAGCTGAGTCATTCCCGCTTTAATATCATCCGGGATGCGGATTTCAAGATACTCCTCATAAATTTCCTCTCGATACGGCTTTATCAAGGCTTTGACTTTAATCGTATCGCCCGGCGCGAATTTTTTAATATCGCTCCCGGGTGGTGGCGGTGGCATGGTTTTAGGCATCGCCGCGGCTTCCACATCGCTTTCAGGTATAACCTGCAATTCCCTTCCAATCAGATTTCCCGATTCAGCCATCAATCCCGCTGTTTTATTCGTTTCATTTTTATTCAACTTGACATCTTCACTCTTCTTTTCCTTTTTCGCTTCTTCGAAAAACTCAATCTCAACAATGTCGAGTGTCTGGCGATTCTCGGTAATATCGACGTCTATGTTTACCTCGCTCACCTTCACTTCACGATAAACATTTGAGGTTGTCAGCATTGAAAGGACTTCCAGAGGCTCATTCAGAGCGCCGAATCCGCCCATCGTGCTGAAATACATATTCGAATGCGCGATTGGTTCAGCAAGTCCCTCACCCTTCACTTCGAAACTGACAGATGCTGTAGCCTGTCCGCTGCGGTCAATGGTCTGCATCATGCCCTGCATTACAGGAATCATCACAAGTATTGCCAGCATCTCCTCATCCCGAATGACTCCAAATTTATATCGCCGTGTTCGATTCTGGTCGAGGTCAGTTATATTGAAATTCACATCGACCAGATCAGGTGTCCTGCCGATATAACCTGACACTGCGCAAGCTCTGTCCTGATGCGAGACTCCGATAACCTCTATCGCCTCACCCAGTTTATTTGAATGATAGATCGATGGTATTGCCGTTATGATTCGCGCGCTTGTTAAAGGTGCATCCACTCTGCCTTTTGACAAAAACGGATGCCCGAACGCGAGTATTTTCTTCTCAGGATCATCAGGATCAACCCATGTAACAGTTCCGATTGCGGTTAAATCGATATCACCGCTGACAAGCTGCATACCAATCGCACTGCCCGGCTCGATTTCAGTTGGTCCCTCCATGATTGAAATGCTGGGAGCATAGGATGCCATCCTGGACCCGGTTCCCGGCATTATCTCCATGAACGGAAAATGCGATCCTAATTTTTCTTTTATAACATCTATAAATTCAGGGCTGACACCATTTACATACAGCGGTGTTTTGCATGCCAGAAGAACCATTGTGTTGTCGCCAAGTTCAGATTGAAGCTTTTCCGATTCATTCCTGTCCATGCACAGAATAGCTGAATCGATTGTTCGCCCGGAAATTTCGAACGGATTATCCAGTTTCGCGATTGATATTTCACCTTCCGGCTCATCCGGGTAATTGAAATTTTTCAGCATTTCATGGATAGGTGTTACACCAGCGATAGCCTGCTCGGAAAATGGCCACGCTGCGGCTAAGGCTCCTACGAGTTTGCCGTCAAAATAAACCGGACTGCCGGAATATCCGCCGGCAACTCCGCCTGTGGCATCGATAACATCGCCTGAGCATTTAACAAGAATCATCGGTCCGCCGTTGAATCCGCCCCTTGTTAAAACGCCAATTAATTCAACATCAAATTCCTCAATCTCTGTGCCGCTGATTACCGTTCGGCTGATTCCCTTCATTCCGGGTTTCAGTTCACTTACTGTCATTGTCTCAACTTTCGCCAATGTGGATGGCGTATAAATCACGACAAGCAGAAGAGCGATGAGAAGAATTTTTACCTTTTGCATAATGACTCCCATATTTTGAATATCTGACTATACTTATTTAATATCACGAAACAAATTGCGATTATACTTTAAGCTTAATGGCTTTTAAAGTTCTTTAAAATCACACAGAAGCATTATTTCATTGCTCCGTTATTAGTTTGACTGCTTAACACCGCATAAAGTTTTGAAAATAAATAGTTTTATCAGGTTTTCCCCGGTAAATAGCCTGCAGGGCTACATTATTAATGATAGTCATGGCTTTTGTCATTCTGAGCGCAGCGAAGAATCTATATGCTACTGGCTGGCGATTATATCTGATGTTAAATATTTGCATTATCGCGGATAGATTCTTCACTTCGTTCAGAATGACAGAAAATGTGGGTTTCTGATAGACCTTCCAGGCAGCGTTCCTACTATGATTTGTCTCGCAAATGTAGGGGTGGGTTTTAAACCCACCCCTACGTTTTTTCAACACCATCAGAACATGAATATTCCTCTCCAACCTACTAACTTGCTAACTTGCTAACTTACCAACTTACCAACCAACTAACCTACTAACCTTCTAACCTGCTAACCTTCTAACCTGCTAACCTGCTAACCTACTAACCTGCTAACCTTCTAACCTACTAACCTGCTAACCTGCTAACCTGCTAACCTACTAACCTGCTAACCTACTAACTTTCTTACAAAAATATTAAATCTGATTAAATCTCATTAAGTGCCCAAAAAGCCTGAATCGATGCCGATTTCGAAACATCATCCCCGCCGGGGATGCTATTCGAATTGAATCCGGCGTAAAGAATCATGGTTATTTCCGATAAATACAACTGTAGCGACCAGTAGTCAGATGGAGCATTACAATGAGAAAAGATATTTCTGAAGACATAACATTATGCATCACCGCGGATATCTGCAACGCGGTTTTTCCTGAACATCGGGATACCAATCGGTGGGATGAGATAATCAGCGCGGGGATAAGGCTTGAGGAACGGCTGGCGGAAATTTCGGATGATTACGGGAACCCTCCTGAAATCACATGGTTCGTCCGGGCTGACCCATCGATGCGAAAACAATTTTTCAGCGCGACGTTTTTATTTGAACGTTTTGGCGCGCACCTGTCCAGGCTCGCGGCGCGCGGGCACGAAATCGCATGGCATCCGCATCTGGATTATCAAAGATTGAAACGTGAAATGAACGAGTTGCCGAAAATTGTAAAAAACGTTCGTAACCTGTTCCCCGTGGAATCAGTTCGAATCGGCGAGGGATTCCATTCAACTGAACTGATGCGGCTGGTTTCTAAACTTGGATTCGCCGCTGATTCAACCGCGCTTCCGGGACGGTTCAGCATTAACACCGGGACTCCTTTTGACTGGAAAAACGCTCCTGATACTCCATATTTTCCGGATAAATCAGACTACCAGTTCGAAGATGAATTTCAGGAATCAGGCATAGTTGAGATTCCATTCACCATGCTGCCAATTAAACTGGATGGCGACATGCCGGGGCCATCATCGCGATATATGAATTTCTCCTATCAGGCGGAACACTTTGATTCCGGTGTGATGGCTAAACGAAACTGGTCGGATGTTCTGGTTGGAATAATTCATCCGGCGGAAATTGTGCCTCCAAAGGGAACCAGCAACTGGCACAAACTACTGAGCCTTTGCGAGGAGGAACCAGTGGAAAATATCAAATTCCTTCTTGATAGATTGCGGTCTCTTGGTAAAAGAGTGCGCTTTCGCACGATTAACTCAACTCAGTCGGAAATTCGCGACAAATACATGTTCCACGCTGACGATGCCTCAAAACATGAGACAGTGTTGGCATCGCGAGGAATGTGATGGCACTTCAGTTTATAACATCATCGCAACCGAGAACACAACACGGTTTTGACTTAGTCAGAATCCTGAAAAACCATTTCAACGCGCCGGAAGTGTTCATCACGGGACGAGGCGCGGCGGCGATTTACGCCGCGTTAAAAGCGATTGGCAAACCGGGAAATAATGTCACGCGTGACTACGTCGCGCTGCCATCGCATATCTGCGCATCGGTGCCATTAGCGATAATTTCTGCGGGATACAAACCGTGGTTCGTTGATATCGATAGGCGGGATTTCAATCTCGATGTTCAGGCGATAGACACAATTCCAGACAATACCGCGGCCGTTATCGCTCCGCACATTTATGGCCACCCGCTAAAAATAGAAAAGGTGGTTGATTTCTGCAAAGAGAAAAACATAATTCTAATTGAGGATATCGCTCAGGCAGTCGGTGCGAAAATCAGAAACCGCCTTCTTGGCACTTTCGGCGACATGGCTATCATGAGCTTTCACCCTTCGAAGTTAATTGATGGCGCTGGCGGCGGCGCTCTTATTGTGAATAATCAAAACCTGCGTTTCATTGATAAACTGAAAAACGAAATTAAAAAACTGCCGCCCGTTAAAGAAAACCTGTCCGCCCGATTAACAGAAATAAGTTCAAGGATTAATCCCCTCCTGAACAGCGCGCGTGATTTCCAGTGCCATGAAAAGGAAATCGAGCGAATCTATTTGACAAATCTTGACCTGATTCCAACCGGTGCGAATCCGAATAGTGAATCTGTGAATATCAGCGCTTTTTCATCGCTTGGGAGAAACATCGAAATACGCACGAAGCGCTCATTAATGTATCAATCCTTAATTAGAAATGAGCGGATTCGCCATCCCGAGTTAACAAGAGGGAATCCGTTGTTTCGACATACGATTTTAATCCGGGGGGAAAAAGGGATCGAACAAAGCAAGCGAATAACCGATCATCTCAGGGCAAATCAAATACACGCCTCGAATCTCTATTATCCCGCGCATCTGATTTTTTCAAGCGACACCGAAATTCAGCCGTTAAACTCGGAATGGGTAGCTGGCAGGATTATCAACCTCTGGCTGGATGACACTGCTGATGAGAACTATATCCGCAAAACCGCAGAATTAATTAACGATATTTTGTAGTGGCATCGCACTACTGTCCTGTTAAAATAGAAAAAAAAGGGATTGTCCTCAACTTTCTTAAATGATTCTCGTCATATTATTGTTAAACTAAATGTATAATTGAGCTGTGCATTATATTTCGTTTTAACAGGAGAAGCTGATGAATGGAATTTATTCAAGGTGCGGGTTTGTCCTGATAATTTGCATTTTCTTGTTAACGGCTGGGTGTGCCGTCAGTGGACAGGGAAGAATGTCCGATGCAGACATTGAACAATCCAACTCAGAAAGCACAATCAAATTCAATGAGGATGAGAATGCGGCGCTAAACGCGGTCGCTAAAGACAGGCTTTTTAAGTTCCTGGGCAAAAGATTCAATAAGCGTTATGCTGAGAAGCATAGGAAACTTTTGGAAAACCACAAATATAAAATCGAGAATCCTAATATCGATTTAGCTTTATCGATACGGCAAAAAACCATTTATGAGTTTTTTACGTTGGTGATTACAAACGTACATTACACTTCAGATTCATTGGATTTCAATTACGATTCTATTATTAGAGATGGGCTTCTGGCAGTAATTCCCCGCAACCCGTATTCCGGAGAGGATATGAAAACCAGTTGTGAATACTCACCCGGAGATATGTTGCTTGCAAGAGATAAACGAGGATTTGTTTTTCTCTATCATGCCGGTGAAAAAGAATCACAATATGACCCATCCAGAAGTAACTTCAACCGCATCATGTACAAACCAAAGCTAACAGGAATAGAGGAATGTACTGATGGTAGAACACAAATTCGATATTTTCGATTTCAAAAAGGAAAATCTCAACCTGTTCTTATAAAAGATATAGATCAACCTAAGGCTGAATTTATAAGCACCTTCTTTACATTAATGTGGCTGAATGATCAAGTACGCGACATGATGAAGGCATATTCCAAAATCAACGATGATGTGCCGGATAACATCGATGGTTACCTGAATTATTTCGGGAGAAAGAACCCGGCAGCGTGGATAAATCCCTACACCCAAAAGGAGATGAAAAAGGTCGATTTTCCTGAGACATCCTTTATTTTCCCCTCAGGTGAAATAGAGTATTTCAAGGAAAGCGTTTCCCGAACAGTTATTGAAGTCGATGACAAAAACAAATATGCGGGAAACTATTCGTTTGATGTTTTCGAGGGGTCGAACGGTCCAATCGCTGTCTTTACTCTATACTCACTGGATCAGAATGGTGAAATAAGGGCAAGTTACTCCAAGGCAATTTCCAAATCACATTTGAGGTCATTGTATCCGCGAAAGTGACAGTATGCGTTAATTTGTGGTACGGGCAGGATGCCTGCACCACAACAAAGTAATGTTTTAGATTGGCTGCCTCTTTTTAACTCTAAAATAATTAAGAACAACAAATTTCCAAATCTTAAATTGAAATATCAAAAATTAAGAGTATGATAAAATTCCTTTTATAAAATTTATGCTAAGGAGAATAAACATGGCAGATAAAAAAACTATTGTAATTGTAGGTGGGGTAGCTGGTGGAGCATCATGTGCCGCTCGATCCAGACGTCTAGATGAGGACGCGGAAATCATCATGTTTGAACGGGGAGCCAATATCTCATTCGCCAACTGCGGATTGCCGTATTATATCGGTGGAGTCATCGAGGACCGCGAGGACCTTCTCGTGATGACATCGGAAAAAATGTTCGGATGGTTTAATATCGATATCCGAACAAATACAGAAGTAACAAAAATCAACCGTGACAAAAAAGAGGTTATCGCAAAAAACCTGTCCACCGGTGAGGAGAAAACAATTAAATATGACGCCCTTGTTCTCTCTCCCGGCGCCGCGCCTATAAAACCGCCTATTCCCGGCATTGAATCGGATAAGGTTTACACGCTCCGCAATATGGAGGACACCGATAAAATCAAGAAGTTAGTCGATGAGAATAAACCGGAACATGTCGTTGTAGTCGGCGGCGGATATATCGGGCTTGAAATGGTCGAGGCTTTCAGGGAAAAGGATATCAAAGTCACGCTGGTCGAACTTCTACCGCAGGTGATGGCTGTTGCCGATACTGAATTCGCGGCTCCGCTTCATAACGAACTGAAAAGTCATGGCGTTGATTTGAAACTTGAAACATCAGCAGCTGGTTTCAAGGAAAATGGCGGCAAACTCGATGTCGAACTAAGCACTGGGGGAAGCGTAACATGCGATTTCTGCATTCTTGCAATTGGAGTCAGGCCTGAGGTTGATCTTGCGAAGGATGCCGGACTTGATCTTGGCGAGCGTGGTGGAATCAAGGTTGATGATCACATGCGGACAAATGACCCGGATATCTACGCCGTTGGAGATGCAATCGAAGTTACTGATTTTGTCAGCAATGTTCAAACACTGATTCCTCTTGCAGGCCCTGCGAACCGTCAGGGACGAATCGCGGCGGATAACATTTTAGGTCGCGACAGCGTTTACAAAAAAACACAGGGAACCGCAATATGCAAAGTGTTCGATTTGGCGATTGGCATGACAGGCATGAGTGAAAGAGCGCTTAAAGCTAATAATTTCGATTATGAAAAAATCTATGTCCATCCGTTCTCACACGCGAGTTACTATCCCGGTGCCTGCCCGACAACGCTTAAACTGATGTTTGATCCGAAAAACGGTAAAATTCTCGGCGCGCATTGCGTTGGCAGGAAGGGAATCGATAAGCGAATTGATGTCATCGCGATGGCGATTCGCGGCGGACTCACAGTTTATGATCTCGAGGAAGTCGAACTGTGTTACGCTCCACCTTTTGGTTCGGCAAAAGACCCGGTTAATTTCCTGGGATTCGGGGCATCAAACATCCTGCGGGATGACATGAAGCCATGCCAGGTTGAGGAAATCCTTGAAAACCCGGATAAATTCTATCTCGTGGATGTTCGCAACCGTGATGAAGTCGAGGAGACAGCGCTTATTCCCAGTGCGCATAACATTCCACTGCCGGAGATTCGAAGTAAACTGGGTGAACTTCCCAAAGATAAAGAGATTATAACGTACTGCCAGGTTGGTTTGAGAGGATATATCGCGTACAGAATTCTCTGCCAGAAGGGATACAAAGTGCGGAATCTTATTGGCGGGTACCGGACATACAGGGATATCACAGGAACGTCGCTTCCTCTGGCACCGAAGAAGAAGGTCAAGGACGCATCCATGATTTAATTTGTGGCATTACCCCGGCGAAGGGACGCCGGGTTACAAATTCGAAGTACGATATTAATGTAATTTTGATAAACTGGGTACGGTAATCGTACCCGGTTTTTGTTTGACAGGAGTTTTTTTGAAAAGAAAGAAATGATGTCAGCCTTTATAAAAGAAAAAATGGATTCCGGGTCAAGCCCGGAATGACAAATCACTGTCATCCCAAGCTTTTGCCGGAATGACAAATCACTGTCATCCCAGGCTTTTGCCAAAATGACAAACTTTTGTCATCCCGGGTTTTACCAGGATGCCAAGCTAATGTCATCCCGGGTTTTTACCAGGATGCCAAGCTAATGTCATCCGGGGTTTTTACCAAGATGCCAAGCTTATGTCATCCCGGGTTTTACCAGGATGCCAAGCTTATGTCATCCGGGGTTTTACCAAGATGTCAAGTTTATGTCATTCCGGGCTTGACCCGGAATCCATTCTTGTTCAGAGGCATTAACAGGAAACAATAAAAATAAACGACAGATTGAAAATATTCGCGCGAGCGTTTTCGTACCCCAACTACCGCCTTTATTTCGGCGGACAGGCTGTATCCCTCATCGGTTCATGGATGCAGCGAATCGCGATGGCGTGGCTGGTTTATCGTTTGACAGATTCCGAGATTCTCCTGGGAGTTGTTGGATTCGCTACGCAGATTCCGAATCTTATCATCGCGCCGTTTGTCGGTGTTCTCGCTGACCGTTATAACCGTCACAGGATAATAATCGTAACGCAATCGCTTGCGATGATTCAGGCGCTTATTCTCGCATGGCTGGTTCTAACAAATCAAATTGAAGTCTGGCATATTATCGCATTGAGCATACTTCAGGGAACAATATTCGCATTCGATATGCCTACAAGACAAGCATTCCTGCCCGACATCGTGGAGAAAAAAGAGGATTTAAGCAACGCAATCGCATTGAACTCAATCCTGTTCAACTCCGCAAGGCTGATTGGACCTACAATAGCTGGCATTGTTATCGCAACAGTTGGTGAAGGGATATGTTTTTTGATTAACGGATTCAGCTATCTTTCTGTTATAGTCGCGCTTTTGATGATGAAACTAAAACCCCGACTGGTTGAACTGCGCGGACATAACCTGAAAGAGGAATTTATCGAGGGAGCGCGATATTCATTCGGATTCGCGCCAATCAGGGCAATACTGCAGCTGCTTGCGATTGTCAGCCTGTCAGCGCTTTCCTATATGATTCTCATGCCCGTGTTTGCAAAAACTGTTTTAGGCGGCGATGCAAAGACGCTGGGATATCTGATGGCAGCGGTTGGAGTCGGCGCGATAATCGGCGGATTGGTTTTCGCCATGCGGAAAAGTGTCAAGGGAATAGGAAAAAATATCGTGCTGTCAACAACGATTTTCGCAACGGGGGTCATACTGTTTTCGCTATCGAATAATCTATATCTTTCAATGCTGTTTCTCGCGATTGTCGGTTTCGGACAGCTCAACATGTTTTCATCATGCAACACAACACTCCAAAACATCGTTGATGACGACAAACGCGGACGGGTCATGGCGTTTTATACGGCATCCATACTTGGTTTCCTCCCGTTTGGAAGCATCATCGCTGGAAGCATGGCTGAATTCATCGGCGCGCCTGTAACGTTGATAATCGGCGGAATTATCTGCCTTTTCGCCGCATTCGATTTCTACAGAAAGCTGCCGGCATTGAGAAAGGTAATCCGTCCTATTTTTATCGAACTGGGAGTGAAGTATTAATTCATTTAAACAAATGCAATGAAATGCCGATTTGACATACTGGTAATGCGCGTTCTCATCACGATAATTATCCTGATTATAACAACCGGCATCGGACAATCATCCGCCGATGAATTGCCTATTTCCGCTGATAATGATTCTCAAAAATCAATAATCCGCTTCATGGCAGTCGGCGACATAATGCTCAGCAGAGGTGTGGGCAACCGTATCCGCAAATACGGCACCGGATGGCTCTGCGAAAAAACATCGAGTGTTTTGCAAAACGCTGATGTTTTATTTGGCAATCTTGAATCACCGCTGACAACAAGATACTCCCCGACACATACTGAAAACGTTTTCATGGGCAATCCGAAAATGGCAAAGGAACTGGCATCAGCCGGATTTAACATTTTGTCTGTCGCTAACAATCACGCTTTTGACCAGGGCCGTACAGGTTTGCAGCATACTCTAAAACATTTGGATGATGCCGGAATCATCGCTGTCGGCGGTGGTATTGGCAATGAAGAGCCTTACAAGGCAAAAGTGCTGGAAAAGAACGGGATTAAAATCGCTTTCATCGGCGCGCAGAATGTAATTCCCACAAGTTTGGATATCGCCAAAGCTGGGATTGCGCAGCTGGATGTTTATCACCAGATTAAGGAAATAAAATCCATTCGCCGTAATGTTGATTTCATCGTAGTATCCCTGCACTGGGGCGGTGAGTACATTAATACAGCATCCAACAAGCAAAAGGAAATCGCCCATAAATTAATTGATGCCGGCGCGGATATCATAATCGGACACCATCCGCATGTCCTCCAGGGAATAGAGCGATACCGCGGCGGGTTGATTGCCTACAGCCTTGGGAATTTCGCGTTTGACCAGCGGGATGAAAAAACAAAACGAAGCGTGATTCTAGTAGTGGACCTCGCTAAGGACTGCGCAATTAACAACCCCAAAGTAGTGCCGATTGCAATTATCGACTTCCGCCCTGAAATTGATTTAACCTCCAACAGAAATAAAACCGTAAAAGAACTTGAGGATTACTCAAGGCAATTTGGAATTAACGGCGTTACCTCGATAGAGATATTTGATCCCGCAACCGCAATCATGCCTGATGTGAACCTCCCGCATGGTGTGTTTTAAGCGGTGTAATGAATAAAGGGCGCTCTCATAAAAAAAAGACAACCCCGACAAGGGATTGCCTTTTGTATTTCTAAATTGTGTTATTGCTTACAACGCGATATAAAAAACATCAAAATCGCCATCGCCATTGTCCTGCCACACGATATGAACCGTGTCATCAGAGCCGACATACAGTCCGGGATTTTCGGATGCGCTTATGTTATCGCTCAGATTGACAGGAGTAGTCCAGACTTCTGTTTCCTCATCCATGACAGTGTAATAAATATCCCTGTCGCCGTCAGTTTCACCGCTGTATGCAAGATGCATATTGCCAAATGAATCGGAATCAAGATTCGGAATGCCGTACATCTGCGCATCGGTGGTAACCTGATGCTCACTCGCTTCCCAGTAGCCTTCCCACTGCATCATCCAGAGATTGGAATCATCCTTGACATAAACCATGGTTGCTTTTCTGTTGGGCGCGACTGATATATCCTGCCACATCGATGCTTCATCATTCAGCACCATTCCCGTTGAACTCCAGTTATATCCGTTCCAGAATTTGTAGGCTACACCATTTGCGCCACCAAAACCTGTTGTGGCGGTCATGTGAAAACATCCCTCGCTGTCATGATCCATCGCGGGATTATAGAAAACATCCATTGGAGACATTCCTATCATCAGAATCTCCGCCGGATTAAAAGTGCCTGTTCCAGGGTCGAGCAGATGTTTAATGCAGAAGAAGGGGCCATTGGCGCCATGGAACGCGACATGAACTTTGCCGTTGTTTTCGACATCAAGCTGCGCGTCATAACCAAACGGGTCATTAATCAGAACCTGCAATTCGCTCCATGTCTCGCCAACATGCTTGCGGTATGCAAGTCCGCCGGCGGCATTGGTATAACCCTGAGTAAGCGCATGAATGTCGCCTGTGATTTCATTTACCGCGATTGACGGGCTGCTGTAGAAATCATCATCATCGACGTTCGGGAAAAGAAGGAACTTATCATCCCATGAGCCGTCAACACTTTTCTTGAAATAGATTTCAGTAAATGTATCAGACGTAGTATCCTCAGACCAGACAACATAAACCTCCTTGCCAAACGCTGAGACAGTCTTCGATGTGAAATTCAACCGATTGTCGATATCATCATTGGTGAGATTAATCGGTTCAGATTGCTCATAAACAGTTGCCATGATTATATTATAAACCTGCAGCACATCTGCGCTGGAAAGAACAATCGGATACTGACCGGGAGGAATTCCCGGACCGGTTGTGATTTCACGTTCATAATCCCTGCGACCAGTATCTCCACCGATCTTTGTCATTCTTTCATTTCCGTTACCAAGGGAGCTCCAGTCGCACCAACATTCGTGCTCATCGTCCTGCCAGTCGTAAACGCTGGCTGAAACAATCGCGCTTCCGCCGCTGGCTGGAATGTCGTTTGAGACCTCGCCCTCAATCATCCAGGGTTCATCACAATTGCCGCCAAGAGAAACTTCGATTATGTAACTAATAAACCAAGGCTGTCCAACAGGCCAGCCGAGTTCAAGAGTTTCGGTGTCAATTCCGCCGGGTCCCATTGGGAACGCGCGATTTGCAAATTCTTTCCCAAAAGCGGTAAAGGGGCAGAATGTATGCCCGAACAGGTCGATATAGCCATCCGGATTCAGAATGGTTTTACCGTAAGTGTCGTAATACAGGATTCGGACATCATGCACCTGAATCGCAGTTGGATTTTCGATAGACAATTCAATTGTCCAGACTTCGCCTGAGACATCCAAAACTGTGAACGTAAAACATCCACCGGGGCATCCGCTGGCAAGCAGGGATGTTACATTGTAATGCCAGTCCGCGTTGCGGTCGGGTATTATTTCAGCAGTGCCGGATGGGTCAAGCACTATTTGGCCTGAACCGGCGATTGCTGTTTCGCCTGTTGAAAAAGTCGCTTCCGGTGTGCTGTCATTCAGGTTTACCGGAGTGCTGCTGGAACAGGCTGCAATAAAGCAAGCTGATACAATTAGTAATATCAAGGAAATGTGTTTCATAATGCAATCCTCTGTAGAGAAAATTAGATATTAGATGTATACATTATAACAGATATTCCAATATCTGCAAAAGCAAATGCGTGTATTTCATGTCGAGATTTTTAGCCTGATGCCAATGCTCTCGAGTGAAATGGCATTGCACCTTGATAAATCGCTGAATTGCCTGGTTTGACTGTTGGAGGGTACTATTACTCTGATATCCGCGGGAGCAAATCGCGATAAATCAAGATTACCGATAAATCGCCATTCCGATTCACGCCACCATTCGCCTTTGGAGCAGGTTTGGGTGTATTCATCTGGCTTTTGTAGAAGCAGAGGGTTAAAACCCTCTGTTATTTGGTTCTTGCCAATATATGTTACCGGCTTGATTCCAGAATCAATCGCGGCTTCTTTTCGAATCGCGATTCCGTACGGCTCGAACGTATAACGGCAATATCGCCTGCGCCACTTCATCAGTTTGACAGCTTCATGCGGAGGTAAATCGGTGAATCCGACAGCGATTTTACCGTTTTTTATCCTTGTTGATGATCCCCTCAGGAGTTTTTCAGATAAAATCCGTTTGAGTGTCGCATCCGCCCCGCGAGGATATTTATCGCGACTATTTGCAATCGCTTTGTAATAATCCGCTGTTCTTTCGCCGGGCCACGGACAGCAGAATCGCCTTGTCCAGTGAGTGATAAAATCAGGGTTATATGAAATGCCATTGTATGACATTTCAAATGCCATCCGGTTTCTTTCAGCCTTGTGGTTGTAGGCAGTTTGAAACGCGCGATTTACAGTTTTAGCATTAACAATCCGACTTGTCAGAACATCACTCCACCTGCCGCCTTGACGGACAGACACCGGCATTATTTCATATGCCATATCGACTGCTAATTTATCCCGCGTGTCCCACCACGCTTTTTTGCCTTGTGATCTGCTTTCAGATTGTACAAGTTTGAACGCGCAATTGTCTAACTTTAAACCAAAATCGTGCATAAAATATTCCGCGTTATTCACAATGTCATCGCGCTTGTTATCAGGAAGAATTACTATCACATTGCCGCCATATTCTCCGCAAGCCCACAGAACGATTTCCCATGTGTTCATGCCAATGGATGCGATGATAGTTTTCCTCCTGCCGATTGCTGATTTCACAGCTGATATTGTGTTTCGCACCCAGATATCCGAGCCTTTGGGAAATTTCCCATGGCGTGAATTGAGAATGACTGCGGTTTCTGTATCGAACAGATTAGTATTGCCATACGTGCGGATATCAGAATCAGGATTCAGCATCGCATAATAGACGGCGCCAAACCCAATTTAGTCACGCGAATTATTAATTAATTTCCAACTAGTTGGTTCCGACTAGTTGGTTCCGACTGGTTGGTTCCAACTGGTTGGGTTCTAATTTGTCGGCTCCCAGATATAATTGCTGGATTTGTCTATCCAGCCGATCTTGCCATCGATTTTAACCATGGCGATTCCGTTTGTGAAACCCCAGACATAATCATAAATCGGTTTGATTACAAACTCGCCGGATTTATCGATACATCCCCATTTGTAGTTATCATAATTGCCTGTCCGCACGGGACATAAACCCTCGGTGAATTTCGGGAATCATCCAGCCTTGGCGAAAATCGGATCGAATAGCTGCTTTCCGTCCTTGTCGAGGAAAGTGATTTTCGTACCCCTTTCAACATTGCCGATCATTACAATATCATTGCTATCAGCGCCAAATTTAAGCCTATATGCAAATTCGAGGAAGGGATTTTCAAACTCGTATGCCTCGACACAGACAAGGCCGTCAATATACTCCCACGCCCAGTCATATTGCCGCTCGATAATCATATTCCCGCTTCTGTCGATAAATCCCCATTTGCCAATTTCACCAATATTTATCCTGACACTTGCCAGTCCCTCTGAAAATCTGTACGTTATGCTATATTGCGGTTCTATTGCAATATTGCCGGTTTTGTCGATCCAACCATAGATTCTGCTTTCCTTATCGCCAATATTAATTCTCGCCATGCCCTCGTTAAATCTGTAAACACTGAAGTATTCGGGTTTGATAACAAACTCGCCGGATTTATCGATAAAGCCCCACTTGCCGTTGATTGCCGCACCTGCCAGGTTTTCGCTGAAACTGGCTGCGTTATCGAATTGAGGTTCTATAACAAAATCACCGGATTCATCCACAAATCCCCATTTACCGGTTTCCTTCTCGCCAGTTTGAACAGCTGCGAGTCCCTCCCCGAAATTCCGAACGCTGGCAAACTCCGGTTTAATCACGAAGTTACCGGATTTATCAACGATGCCCCATTTGCCGGTTTCCTCATCGCCGATTCGAACACGCGCATAACCATCGCTGAAATCATATGCCTTGCCGAACTGCGGGTTAACTGCAATTTCACATGCAGCATTGATGAAACCGTACAAGCCTGTTTGCTCATCGCCTTTGCGTATTTTTGCCATGCCGTCACGGAACATCCACGCGTCATCGAATACAGGCTCAATTGCAATATTCCCCGCCCTGTCGATAAATCCCCACTTACCATCCTTTTCAATCAGGTAGCGGTTGATATCCTCATCGCATATTGCCGTTGCCGCACTTAATGGGAAAATGAGAACAGCGCACAGTAAAGCAATAATCGTTTGTCTTTTATTTAGCATTGCTACACTCCTCGCGTGTTAGTTTATTGTTATTGCTTTGACATTAAAACCGCAATAATGTTTTGTAATTATTTAAAATTAATCCTAATTAGTCGGTCCCCAGATATAGTTGCCGGATTTATCTATCCATGCGAATTTTCTTTGATTTTTACCATCCCAGATTTCCACAAATGCATATCCGTTGATAAAACTATTGGCGTTGTAGTATTTAGGTCCAATAACGACATTTCCGGTTTTATCAATATAACCAAAGCTATCACAGCAAGTCTCTGTACTTTTAATGCCTACAACAGCCAGACCGTCATGGAATTTCCTTGCAGTATAAAATTGTCTTTTTATTACACCCCTGCCATCTTTGTCGATATATCCATAGATTCTGTCATTGCCAGCTCCGATTTTAACAGCAGCCAGGCCCTCGGAGAATTCGCCTGCATAATCAAAAATAGGTTTGATAACAACTTTGCCTGATGTATCGATATATCCCCATTTATCAGTTCTAACAGCGGCAAGACCTTCAGAAAACCTCGCACACCTTTCAAACTGAGGTTCAATAGCGAATTCACCTGTCCTGTCAATATATCCAAACTTCACACCTGGATCCAAAAAGGACAGCAAGGAAAAAGGTGAGTATTTGCGAGCAGATTTTCCTGCAACGGCTAATCCATTATAATAATGATTAAGGATTACATAATGCGGTTTAATAGCGAAGATACCTGATCGACCAATATAACTATCAAGGTCAAAATCATATTCTTGCATATCGACCAAACCATTTGCAGAGAGTTTTGAATTATACAATTGCGGTTCGATTACAAAATTCAAGCGTTTATTTATGTAACCCATATCCTTGCCATCAGTAATCCATGCAGCGGATACAATCGCAAGACCATCCTCAAAATTACGGGCAATAGTAAACATGGGTGGAATTATAAATTTTCCTGTTTTGTCAATATAACCCCATATCAATGATTTATTTTCTTCTATCCAAACAGGGGCATTCCTTACAATATACAAATGCTTCTTCGATTCATTTTCATTTATTGCAACAGCAGCAAGCCCTTCGCTAAATAAAAACATTTCCGGGTTAAATAACTTGTATTGATCTGAAGAGTATTCAAATTTTGGTTCAATGACAATATTTCCGCTTGTGTCGATGTAACCCAGTTTGCCATTCTTAGTTATCGGAAGTAGGAATATATCATCATCCGATGTTTCAGCATGGCCTCCTGAGATACAAGTGAAACATGATACAAGTATGATAATGAGGAAATAGATTTGTTTGTGTTTCATATAATTCACCTCGACGGGAACAATGCAATTAAATCGTTTTTAATCACACTATGATTATATCACTGATTAATTTAGAATTGAGGCATTTAACAAATGAAATGGTAGTAATAAGAACCTCACCCCCGACTCCTCTCTCGCATCAGGAGAGGGGAGAAAGAACAACGATTTTCTGCTCCCCCTCTCTACATGGTGGAGAGGGGGCTTGGGGGAGAGGTCTTTAATCCAGTTAACCTATTGATCATTTTCCCAGTCGATATACGCCTGATACATATCGCTGAAATTCGCCCAGACTATTTCACCGCTGCCTACTTTCGCATCGAAATAACTTCCGAGAGTTGCATCCCAGTCATTAATTCGGTTCTGCGCGTTGGGGCCGCTGTAATTATGCACCGAGTCATGCCAGTACAGGCAGTTGATTTTTCCCGGTACTATTCCACGTATCGCATGATCAGCCGCATCCTGAATAAGCTGGTGGAAATGTGGACTATTAGCAATCTCTTTGCTGTTAAACGGCGCTCCCGGGATATACACAATAGGACTGTCAGGATCATGCACCATCCAGTCATCCTGGAAACTCGGTCGAATTGGAGTAAACAAACTGTCAACCTCCTGTGTTGGAGGCCATTTGTAGGCGTTCGCCGCGAGGAACATCTGATTGCCGAAATCATCCGTGAAGTGCGCCAGATACGCCGCCCATGTCAAATTCGGATTCCATATCTGATTCCATCCGCCGTTCGCAATTATCGTTCCCGCAACACCGGCATCATCCAGCATGTTATGAACAGCCGCGATATTAAAATGCGATTCATGCGCGTGAGCATCCACGCCATGCCCATCAGCCTGAAAATCGGCGAACAGGGAGGGGTCGAAATTCACGGTTCCCTGAATGAAAGTCCAGTCCGGCTGGAGCGCGATTTTAGCGCCATGATTATTGAAAACCTGTTTCAAGTTTCGAATGTTATTCGCATACTGCAGATAAACCGCTTCTTCAAGGAAAAACGACTGCTCCTCGGCGTGCATCATGCTGACAATGTAAAGAGGAGTTGTTTCCTGCACCGGCTCTATAACGTCAATTGTAATTTTCTGCGCTGTAAGGTGTGTAGAATCCACGCTTTTAGAGTAGATCCAGATATCATACAAACCGGGAACCGCGCTTGTGATTACTCCACCAAGACCGTAAATGCCATCACCTGTGAGGTAATCCGAATGGTCGCCGTCATCGCCCATCGCAACATGAGATGGCGCGCCCAGTGGGGACAGGTCAACCCAGACTGATTCAATATTTTCCAGATGGTCTCGAACGTGGCATGTAAACGCGATGAAGTGATACGCGTCGTTTTGGAGTGGCCCTGAGATAATTACATTATCCATCGCCCATATTTCCTCCTGAACGCCGGGCCAGCTGGCATCGATTGTAACAGTCGCGTTGTATGTCGCGCCGACTGGAACATGCACCTGAAAATCCCTTTCGTGAATCGCGCCTGGAATAAACGCATGGTCGGGTTCATCAAGCGCGAAAACATAATATGGATTAAACTCACCGGGCGACGCGTGAAAATCGCTGTATGCATCGGGCGCAATAAATTCTTTCAAATCATAATTCGAGATTATCGCCTTGACATCATGACCGATGTACCCGGATGGATTGCGCAATCTGAGTTTCAAATCGAAAATCCTCATTGCCTGGTCATATCCGGTAACGAGAAGCTGAAAATAATCGGGTGGGATGAAAAATGATGTTACATCAAAATGCCAGCCTGCATCGCGGTCATAGTCAACAGCTGCCGTCAAATCATCAGGATTCAACGTAATTTCACACTGCCCCCAAATTGAATGTCCTATCTCAACTTGAGCTGGATTCTCTTCTAATGATGGTGACACTGCCGATGATGAGCATCCCAAAGCTAAAATCAACGGCAGGAGTAACAGGTAATTTCGTGCATGCATAACAGGTTCCCTCCCGGGATTATTGGGTACAGCATTATTTGACGAATGGGCGTCGAAGTTGTTCCCTGTGTAATTATAGCATGGGCGGGATTCACTTTTACCTAATTAGTCGGCTCCCAGATATAGTTGCCGGATTTGTCTATGTAGCCAATTTTGTTATCGACCATCACTTTCGCCAGTCCTGATGTGAAATCCCATGCGTTATCGAACTTCGGTTTTATTCTGAAACCGCCTGTCTTTTCGATATAACCATACTTGCCTGATTTAACAACAGGATCTCGAAACTCTGTTGGTTTAACAGGCAGCTTCGCGCGTGCAAGTCCCTCTGAGAATGCCATTGCATTAATAAACTGCGGTTGAATAACAAAACTGCCGGTTTTATCTATATAACCCCAGAGTAACGGCAACTGACGGTTTGCATGCATAATATTAAATTCCTTTTTTGACGTGTCAACAGCAACCTGCGCAAGACCATTTATGAATCTCCCCGCATTTGCAAATCGAGGCTCTATTACAGTATTCCCCTTTTTATCTATATATCCCCACATGGCTCCTTTCAATTCACTAAAACAAACAGGAGCAAGACCCTCGGAAAATGGCATTGCTCTTATTAACTTTGGCTCAATAACAAAGTCTCCTGCTTTATTAATAAAACCATATCGACCATCCTGCCTTTGCCCTTTCCTGACCAACGCGAGGCTTTCGGAGAAAGCGTACGCCTCATCAAAAACAGGTTCAATCACCATTTCGCCTCTTTTGTTAATAAACCCGCTATTGAAGGTCAGCTTAACCTCAGCAAGACCCTCGGAAAACGGCATCGCCTTTTTATATTTGGTTTCAATGGCCATCCTGCCCGATTTATTGATATAACCCCACTTGCCGGTAAATTCATCGCCAACCCTCACACAGGCAAGGCCATCTGAAAAGTCCCTTGCGGTATCGAATTTGGGATCGACTGCAAACCATCCCGCGCTGTCGATAAAACCATACTGCCTGTCCCTTTTTTCCACTGCCGCGCTTGCTTTTATTCTTGAGAAACTATCCAGGAACAATCCCCATGCGGACTTTGTTTCTTTTGTAATGGTTTTCACTGATGGTGGAGGTGGAACAACAACTCTCGCCAGATTCTCAGAGAACACTTCGGCTTTATCGAATTTAGGCTCGATTACAATATCCCCGGCAGAATTGATGTAACCGTATTTACCCTTCTTTTTAACAGGGAACAGTTTTGTTGTTTCTTTTTCCTCGTTGCCGACATTGAAAGCAAAATCGCTCATGGCCTGCTCCTCCAGGGGCATATATTTGCAAGTGTGTAATTATTGATCATACTTAACTTTTACTCCCCTTTCAACAAGCATTGGTATATACGTTTTTATAGATTTCTCACTCAATGGATTACCGCTTAAATAAACCTCCTCAAGATTGTCGAGTTGAAGAATGTAATAAATATCCGTGATATTATTTTTGCCCAGGTCAAGATATTCTAACTTCTGCAACTGGATTATTGGAGCCAGTTCACTGATTTCATTTTGCGATACTCTTAATTTCACAAGGTTTTTATTCCCAACAAGAGAGTGTAACTCTGTAATACTATTTGCGGAAAGCGTCACTTGTTCCAGATATAATAAGTTCCCCAATACTGTAATGTCATCTATTTTGTTATTGCCGATATTCAGCGATTTCAGTTTCGATAACTTAGCCAGCGCCGAGATGTCATCTATACGGTTATTCGGTAATGTCAGTTCCTCCAGATTTGTTAATTCGGCAAGAGCTGTAATATCGCCTGTTTTTATGCTTCTTAGATTCAGGATTTTAAGTGTATTTAAACCTGCAAGCGGACTGATGTCCGTTATGTTATTCCACGAAAGATCAAGGTCCTCGATATTCTCCAGTGACGCAACAGGGCTTATATCATTCAGACAATTCCTGCTGATTTTCAATTCTTTTATGTTATTCAGCCCATCGAGTGGAGAGATGTCGTTAATCTCATTGTGGTATAAATTCAGTATTTCAAGATTATCCAGTTTTGCCAATGGCGTTATATCCTCAATAGGATTCATAAATAACGCCAGCATTTTCAGATTAGTCATTTCGGACAACATGCTTATATCCCGAACAGATGTGTTGTCGATATTCAGCGAAACAAGCCCCTGCAATTTCGCGACAGGCGTGATATCAACAATCTGATTTCCCTTTAACTGCAGATATTCAAGATTTGATAGTTTGCCAAGTGGGCTGAGATCAGCTACTTCCAGATTATTCAAATAAAGAGATTTCAAATTAGTCAGCGAGGTAATGCTGCCAATACCGCATACTCGGCAATCACCGCTCAGAGTGAGGTCTTCAAGTTTAGGCAGCGAATTCAACACACTTAAATCGTTGAATTTATCGCCGAAATACATCAACTTCAGTTTTTTCAAGTTTGGCAGTTTCGCCAGATGTCCGAGGTCATCAATCTGACGGCAGCTAATCTCAAGCTCCTCAAGATTGACACAATAGTGAAGTTTGTCAATCGGAATTGGTTTTCCTTTGAGTTGTTTTGTATTGAACGATTTCAATCTGGCGTAATCCATTACTGTTGGCTCAATAACAGGCTTGTCCTTCGTCCTGGCATTTGCAATACGATTACCTTCGTCATCACATTTGTTGTACCAAATCTTGATATTGCGTTTTTCCAAATCAGGTATCTGATTGATAACTGCTCTTTTGGTTAAAGGATTATCGACAACATCAACGATGAACTTCTCCAGATGCCCGCTTTTTAAAAGTGGAGAAAGGTCTGTAATACTGTTGTTTCTTACATTAAGCCTGAAGAACTCATCACGGTTATTAATCGGTATCAGTTTTGTTATTCGATTATCATTAAAGCTAATGTGAGCAACATGTTGCATTCCGGAAATGGCATCAATATTCTCAATATAATTATTATCAAGTCTGACCCAACTCAATTTTGGAATATTGGTAAGCGCGCTGAAATCATGAATAAGATTGGAAGATAAATGTATTGTCCGAAGGTTCGGATGTCCGTCAAGCGACGGCAGTTTTTCAATTCTGTTGCTTGTCAGCGTAACGGTTTCAAGACTTTTCATTCTAGAAAGTGAATCAACATTCGAAATCATGTTGTTGTTCATTCTTAATGTTTTGAGTTTCGTCAACCCGGACAGGCTGTTGATATCCTTTACACGAGCATTAGAGATGCCGAGAGTTTCAAGATTAACCAGTTTAGACAGCGGTGAAACATCCTCTATCTGGCAGTGTTTTATTGAAAATTCCTTGAGGTTTGTTAAATTTGCAAGAGGGGTTATATCGCGTATTGGATTCGAATCAATTCGCAACAATTCAAGTTTCGTCATTCCTGCCAGCGGACTTAAATCGATTATTTTACCTCCACCAAGACTCAGCATTCTCATTTCAGTCATGCGCGACAACGCGCTGATATCATATGTCCCATGTCCCTGCAAGTGCAGGATTTTCATTTTAACCATTGATGAAAGCGCGCTTATATCGGTTACTGGAGAACGAGTCAGATTAAGCTCCTCAAGATTAACCAGCGTCGAAAGAGGGCTTATATCGCGATGAACATTACCTGTAAGATCCAGCCTTTTGAGTTTCGTGAGTTTGCCTATCGGGGCAAGGTCATGCAAACTGCACATTGTTGTCATTTTGAGTTCTTCGAGATTAACAAGATGAGAAATCGGTTTAAGGTTCTCATCGGACAGGCAGTTATTCCCGCCTAAATCCAGATATGTAAGATTTGGCAGATTTTCAAGAAATGAAATATCTGCCAGTCCGTTACCAGAAATGTCAAGCCTTCTCAGTTTGTGGAGTTTATAAAGAGGGGAATAATCATCAATCTCGTTTCCTCCCAGATTAAGTTCCTCAATTTCGGTCAGTTCAGCAATCCTGCTTATATCATTGATTCCAAAGCCATTTAAATTCAGCGATTTAAGTTTCCTGCACGAAAAGACCGAGTTCAGAGAAAACTCAGGTTTTTTATCATCTGCATAGAAATGACCATCGAAACCAAATTTTTCAAGATTGGGAAGATCATGCAGGAAATCAACGCTTTTTATTTCTTTCAACGGTAAAACAAGCTCTTTCAATCCATGAAGATTGCTTATAAAATCCGTACCATACGTCTTTTTCCGGTTGATATATGATTCATTAATGGTGAGTTTTTCAATGTTGCCAAGTTCAGATGTTATTAGTTTTGAGCCAGCAGGCATATCTGTTTCAAGTTCCTTTAAACTCCCAAGTTGGCGAAGAACATCAGTAGTTTCAAGATTATCGCCGGACAGGGAAAGGAATTCGAGCTTTTTCAATCCCGCGAGCGGTTCAATACTCTTAAGAGCATTGCATCTGCCAAGCTCCAGTACCACAAGATTTTCGCAATACTGGATTCCGTCAAGGTTTTCTACTAGAAAGAATTGGTTATTTAATTCAGTAACGCCGGATAAGTCAGAAAGTGTCAGATCGCCGGATGGTTTCTCAATCGCCTCTCTTATTGCCATTTCCAGCCATTGGTCGGCAATAAGTTTATCCTGCTGCGTGTCTGTGTGCCCTAAAGAGGGTGAAAGTAGTGATATTGAAATCACAATGATTAATGCCCAAACAGATTTTGCAATGATTGTTCTCAGCGGTGCATGCATGATCGTTCTCCTAAGTTTTAGTTTGAATTTCACAACTACACAAACCATTAGACACTGATAGTATAAAACAGCTTTGCGATTTTAATGAAAAATATTTTCACTAAACGCTCCTGCGGTTAGACTGAAAAAAGCGTGATAAGTTCCATAATTAAATCCACTTCAGCGATTATGTGATAAAATAGATATATCACTGTTTTGCAAATCAAAGTTGCGCGGGATATGATAACGATGAAAGCAATCAAATCAGTAATTATTTTTCTTCTTCTGATTTCTCTTGGTTTTGCACTGATTTCCTGTTCGAAAGCGGAATCGCCGGTTGAACCGGATAGTTCAGAGAAAATAATTTCAGATACACCTGAGCAAATCTTTGCTCAATCTGAAAGCAGGAAAATAATCGGAGCATATAATGTAACAGTTAATCCCGATTTGGAAACTCTTTCAATCTCGCCAGTTAAACGAACTGGTTCGTTTCATTATGAACTCACGCAGGATTATCCCGATGTTCTCACAATTGAACAGTGGGGATTCACTCCAAATTTCTGGGCGGATATCAAGCTGAGCCATCCATTGCCGGTTAGCGGGATTGATGTATTCGACCCGCGAGTAGTCGCAATACTCCCCGCGCGTAGTGGTGTCAGTGTGCATTTTCCCACACTTGATTTTCATGCAAACAATTGTGTTTTACTCGAACCTGACGGCTACACCAAAATATGGAATAATCTCTCGATCCCGGGAAACGCGAATCCGTTTATCGCCTATTTTAAGGAACAACCATATCGCCAGTGGTCATCAATTAATCCGCAAGATCAAACAAAACGATGGGAAATGGACATTGACGGTTTTGGCGGCGCTTTAACTTTCGAACTCGTTGTCGATATCTCAACAAACTATCCCGATGAACCTTATCCATATATTGACAACGTGGAGGAACCGTTCCAGATTGATTTATTAATCGGCGATGGCATGAATGATGAAGGCGGCAGTGCGTCAGTTGATGCGGTAATCAGCGACTGGCAGGGCGAATCAACGATTGGCGGTATTTCCATTGAAGCGCCTGACCTGTTTGAGGATATAGTAAATCTCGATTTCGATGAACAGGTTGACACATTCGATTACAAATACACCGGAACTATCTCAAATGATTTACTTGCACCAGAAGGAGATTATCCTGTGTTGGTTTCATCATGGGATGTGGATACAGGGATTCGAGCCTACAATCTGGCTGAGGCATCTGTAGCTCATTCCGGTATGTTCAATCTGGAGGATGTTACTCCTGATTTTATTGCATACTATCATGGTGACATCACTCTATTTGATGATTACGCAATTGTTATTGGGGACAAATACAATTCTTCGAGTGCAAATGTACTGCTGATATATAATATTTCAAATATTGAAAATCCTCGGTTTGTTTCAGAAGTTGACACATACAACGAACCAATTGCGATCGAAACGGGCGGTGATTATCTCTATTTGATATCTCAGGTTTCCTATACTGAATGGTTGCTTGAGGTCTTGGACATTAGCAATCCGCTTGCACCCTCAGTAGTTACAACCGTACCGATGGACAGGAAAATTACGAAATTAAAAGTATTTGATAATTATCTCTATGCCATGCATTCGGGAGGAATCAAACTTATTGATATTGAAACTCCCACCTCTGCCTGTGTCATGTCCGAATTAAAAAGCAACGCGGAGGATTTTGATGTTGTCGATGGATATCTTTATATTTTGGGCGATTGGCGTTTAAAAATTTATGAGCATCAATCTCCATTGCAAGCAACTTATATAACATCTATATGGGATAGAGTTCTTAGAGGAAAATTCTGCATAAGCGATGGTTATGCCTATGTGAATGATTATCAGGATAGAACTTTGCATGTAATCGATGTTGATCCACCGGAGGAAGCATCCATTGTAAATTCTTTTGAAGGCTTACCTGAAGGCTCTTATTCATATTCTTCAATTAATAGTATTGGAACACATGGTGATTATCTATACTACCTTGCAGCAAAAAGATATTATAATGCATCACCAGGTTTGATTATTTTTAATATTGCAGATAGAGAAAATCCAGAATATATTTCATCTTTATCAGTCAGAGAAAATGATAGTTATCTATCAACCGATATGATATTTATTGACGACTATCTGCTCTATACCTCAGATGAGGGATTGAGAGTCGTTGATATATCTACACCGGAATCAGCCGAATTCACTGGCGAAATAGTTAATATTGGAAAACTTTATGCGGCATATTCTTACGGGGATTATCTATATCTTGCCAGTTCATTTGGATTACAGATCCTTGATATATCAACACCTGAAGATGCTTTTGTTGTTAAAACAATTTTGTCAGATTATGCCTTGGATGTTATTGCAAAGGACGGTTATGCATATCTGGCGGTTTTTGATCTTGGTCTTTCAATTATTGATGTTGATCCGGTTGAAGACGCGCATGTTATCAATACAATCGGAATACAAAGCAACGCTCGAGATGTTGCTATCGATGGCAATTACCTTTATGTCTCCGGTGGTTTATCTATCATTGATATTGCAGATCCGGAAAATGCATATATAGTTGAATCAGTGCTGGGAATCGGAATTTCTCATGATGTAGCAGCTGCAAATGGCTATGCTTACGTTACAGATAAGTATGAAGGATTATATATTGTCGATGTCGATCCACCTGACAGTTCGGTTATCGCTGGGTTTCTGTCTTTGAATGATGCTATCGGTGTGGATGTGCTGGGGGATTATGCTTATGTTGCCGATCTTAATTCCGGTTTGAAGTCGGTAAACATCGCCTATCCAGAATATCCTTGTGTTGTTGACTCAATAAGCATGCGCAAGATTATAGATGTTACGATTTCTGGTGAGTATGCTTATGTCTCGCATGATACACTTAAAATCATAGACATATCAACTCCAGGCAATATGCAAATCATCGATGAGATTGAACTTGAAGATAAAATATTGCATATTACTGTCCAGGATAATTATGCCTATGCCACGGCATCATCACACAATTTATTTATTGTTAAACTCTGGTAAGTGTTGTTTTCCATCACTCCCGCCTTCCCTCACTCCCACTCGTGAATCAGAATGGCGTACATATATGAGCTGCGCCATTTTTCGTTTAGTTGGATATGCTCACGCAGGCAGCCCTCTCTTGTCATGCGGGATTTTTCCAGTACGCGCACTGAGGCGATGTTTTCAATATCGCAGGTGGCGAATATTCTGTGCAAATCCAGATGCGTGAATCCGAATGCAATCATCGCTTGTGCCATCTCAGTGCCATAACCTTGCGACCAGTATTCAGGATGAAGGCAGTATCCTATTGATCCGGTTTTATGATTATGCCCTGATGTTTCAATTCGAATATCACATCCGCCGATTACTTTCTTTTCCTCTTTCAAATACGCTGCCAGTGAATAGTGCGTGCGTGGATCATTCAACGAATTCGCAATCGCCCTTTTAATGAAGTTGTGCGTGTCCTCCTCAGTGTTAGGCCCCCACGCCATGAATCGGGATGTCTCAGGTACAGAGGCGTACTCATGCACCATCGCACAATCAGCCATTACGAAATCGCGAATGATTAATCTTTTGGTTTCTATCGGCAGTATGTTTTGCATCAGTTCATTCTATTGCTTTCCCGTCGCAAGTTCCATGAATATTTAATAAATCGCGATTGGATAATTTCGTAGCGCTGACCGGGTTAGAGGGACGGGACGTCCCTGACACAGCCGATGGGACATCAGCGCTACGAGAATGCAAGGAAAAATGATAGAATATTCGCGTGAACCTATTACATGCGCTCGCGTGTGTATGTGTTTTAACCAAATTACAGGATGTCGTTTTGTGGGTAATCATTAGCATACCGCTTAGCTTTTTCATCTACGTGATTCTCTCACGAGCAATCGCGGGACCGATGGCTGGTGTCTATTCATACGGGCACGAGCAGATTGGCGTGATTACAGCGTTTGCACTTCTGGTGATTTTTTCGTTCATCTCAGGATTCCTTGGCGGCTACATTTCACGTGAGCGGATAGGCCCGCTTTTCGGCGGGATAATCACCGCGATTTATATCCTGAGCCATAACGACGGCACTCTGATTGGCAGGGCAATTTTCTACGCCCCATACGCGACGCTTGGTGCGGATGATGTCCTTCTGGGCATCTCCAGTATCCTCTTTTTCTTCCTCTGGGGAGGGAAACTCGGGGAACAGTATGGCTTTCGTAAAGACAGAAGCCGCCTGCTCCCCGAAGGTGTATAACTTCATTTTCCCCTTTTGCCAGGGATTTTTATCACATGTCTCAAACCAACTTTCTTGATTGTTTTTTTCACTTTACCCCGTTGGGGCAAAAACTGAATGAGGTATAATACGCATCATGAAAAATCATATACGGCCAGATAAAACAAGCATTATGGAACGCGCCTACGACCCGTCTGAGGTCGAGAAGGACTGGTATGAATTCTGGGAAAGCGGCGGGTATTTCGCCACGACAGGAGTGGGAGAGCGATTCAGCATGGTTATCCCGCCTCCCAATGTTACCGGCGACCTGCATATCGGCCATGCGCTGAATCTGGGACTTCCCGACGTAATCATCCGCTACAAGCGCATGTGCGGATTCGATACGTTGTGGCTTCCCGGTGTGGATCATGCGGGAATCGCAACGCAGACAGTCGTGGAGCGAAAACTTCTCGAAAAGGGAATTAAAAAAGAGGAACTGGGGCGCGAGAAATTCCTGGAGGAAGTTTGGAAATGGAAGGACTCGGCGTATGACTATATAACGAACCAGATGCGGACAATGGGATTCAGCGTTGACTGGTCGCGCGAGCGATTCACTCTTGATCCCGGACTCGCGCGCGCGGTGCGTGAGGTCTTCGTGCGCCTGTATGAAAAGGGCTGGATTTATCGGGGAACGTACATGGTGAACTGGTGTCCGGTCTGCCAGACTGTCCTCAGCGATTTAGAGGTCGAACACGCGGATATCGAGGGCGGTTTGTACGACATCACATATCCGCTTGAGAACGGCGACGGAAAAGAGGGCATCACTGTCGCGACAACGCGCCCTGAAACAATGCTGGCGGATACTGCGGTTGCGGTTAATCCGAACGATGAGCGTTACAAAAACTGGATTGGCAAAAATGTTATTTTGCCTCTGATGGATAAACCGATTCCGATTATCGCGGATGATTATGTCGATATCGAATTCGGAACCGGCGCGTTGAAAATCACTCCGGCGCACGACCCGAACGACTACGAGGTCGGGCTTCGACACAATCTGGATGCGCCAATCGCAATCGGAAAAGATGGAAAGATAAACGACATCCATTCTAAATATCAGGGAATGGACAGGTATAAAGCGCGAGAGGAAATTCTTAAAGACCTTAAGGAATTGGGGTTGCTTGGGAAAATCAAGAAATTCACTCACGCGGTGGGACATCACGACCGGTGTAAAAACGAGATAGAACCGTACATCTCGACACAGTGGTTCGTGAAAATGGATGAGTATGTCAAACCGGCGATGGAGATTGTCCGCGACGGCAGATTGAAACTTATCTCGGACAGATGGTCGAAAGTCTATCTCGACTGGCTTGAGAATATTCACGACTGGTGCATCAGCCGCCAGTTGTGGTGGGGACATCGCATTCCGGCGTTCTATTGCGATGGCTGCAATGAGATTATTGTCGCGCGCGAGGATCCGTCAGAATGCCCGAAATGCGGATCGAAAAATATCCGACAGGATGAGGATGTGCTCGATACCTGGTTCTCAAGCGCACTCTGGCCGTTCAGTACAATGGGATGGCCCGATGAAACCGATGATTTAAAGCGATATTACCCGACTGATTTATTAATCACCGGATACGATATTATTTTCTTCTGGGTCGCGCGGATGGCGTGGAGCGCAATGGAATTCATGGGCGATATTCCGTTCCACGAGTGTTTCATCCACGGGCTTGTCAGGGATGAGCACGGCAAGAAGATGTCGAAATCAACCGGAAACGCTGTTGACCCGCTTGAGACAATCGCGGAATTCGGCTGCGACACTCTGAGATTCACGCTCACAAGCCTCACTTTCAGGGGCAAGCAGGATATCAGCCTCGGACGCGACAAGCTGCAGTCGAGCAGATTTTTCATGAACAAGCTGTGGAACGCGGCTAAGTTCGTTTTAATGAATCTCGAAAAGCCGTTCAATGCTGAAAAGCTGGATGATATCGAGGCGGAAATCAAAGGCTTGAAAAAAGGCGGACAGCTGAATATCGCTGACGAGTATATTCTCGACAAGTATTACACTGCGGTTAAAAAAGCGTCCGGTGAACTTGAGCGTTACAACTTCGGTGAATACACCTCGACTCTCTATCAGTTTTTCTGGGATGAGTTTTGCGACTGGTACATAGAATGCGCGAAAACTCCGCTGCGATTAGTCGGCGCGAACCAAAAACACGCTCGTTTTATTCTGCAGATGATTCTAATGCGAATGCTGCAGATTCTTCATCCCGCGATGCCGTTTATCACTGAGGAAATCTGGTGCGAATTCCCCGGCCAATACAAACCGCTCATTGTCAGCGACTGGCCGAAAGTTTACGAGCGATGCATCGATGAGAAAGCTCGCGCGAAATTCGAGAAAATAAAATCGGTTGCCAGCGCGATTAGAAGTTTGCGCAAGGATATCGGCTTGAAAGACTCTGCGGAGGCTCGTGTCGCGGTTAGAGCATCCGATGAGGATTTGCACGGCCTGTTAATAAGCCAGCAAACTCTAATTCGCGATTTAACCAAACTGCAGTCGCTTGAAATGATGCCTGCCGGTTCGGATGATCCTGAAAATTCAATTTCACTCGAACTCGCGGATGGCGCTTCCGATAAGCCATGCACGAAGGTCTATCTGTTAATCGATGACCCGGCGATTCTTGATACTCAAATCAAGCGATTGGAAAAAGAGGAAGCGAAAGTCGGCAAGTATGTCGAATCGCTTAAAAGCAAACTGTCGAATCCCGGATTCGTTGACAAAGCTCCTCCGGCGGTTATTGATGCCGAGAAAGCAAAACTGTCCAAGAGTGAGGGCGAGTTGAATATAGTTAAGGAACGCCTTGCGAAGATGCGGGGGTTGTTGTAGCAGACAATAATAAGCAGAGGGTTTCAACCCTCTGCTTTTTTTATGATCCAAATAGCCGTTTCCGTTTGGAAATATGGATATTGTGGATAAGACGAGGAATGATAAAAATGATTGCTGCCCCCCTTCTCTGAGGTTAAAGTATTGACATATAATAGTTAACATGATATGTTAACTATTATCTTGCGAAAAGCGTTTAAAAATGGTAATATATTTCAGGACAAATAAACTTAGAAAAATGTGCGATCCATCTGAAAAAGTTCATGAAAAAAACTTTAGTGATGAGATGTCACGACGATTACAACAACGTTTATTGGAATTAAAAGCAGCGGATTCATTATCACACATACCAAACACCCCACCACCACGTTGTCATGAACTAAGTGGAAAACTAAAAGGGGCATTTTCAGTAGATCTCATTCATCCATTCAGATTGATTTTCATACCTGCAAATGAACCAATTCCTTTTAAAGAAGATGGAGGTTTAGATTTAACCAAGATTACCGAAATTGAAATCATTGATATCATTGATCCTCATTAATCAGGTATTATCAAAATGATTAAAGCAAAGAAAAAATATATCTTTAAGCCCGAATTTGCCATTCCACCTGGTGAAACACTTAGAGAATTCATGGAAACCCAAGGAATGACGCAAAGGGAATTGGCCAGTCGAACAGGATTAACTGAGCAATCGCTCATTCGCATTTTCAAAGGGAGGCAAGCTATTTCTGTTGAAACAGCAAATAAACTTGAGCTTGTCACCAGCATGCCAGCAGGAATGTGGAATAATCTGGAAGTTCAATATAGAGAGCAACTGGCGAAAATCCTTGAAAAAGAAAAACTTAAAGCGGATTTAGACTGGTTAAAATCAATACCGACAAAGGAGCTTGTTGATAGGAAAGTTCTGAAGGATACTAAGGATAAAGTCGAATTACTTCGGGATGCATTGAGGTTTTTTGGTGTAAGCAGCATTAAGGCATGGCATAATACCTGGGCAACTCCTAAAGTAGCCGCGAAACGCTCCAGTTGCTTTGAAACTCGCATTGGAGCGGCTGCTGCATGGATTAGGCTTGGCGAAATTGAAGCACATAGCATAACATGTTCAAATTATAATAAGGATGTTTTTTATGCTTCATTACTTTCAATTCGAGATTTAACAACCGAAAAACTTGATGTTTTTATTCCAAAGATGAGAGAATTATGCGCTAATTCAGGCGTGGCATTATCTTTGATTCCTGAGTTTAAAAAAGTGCCATGGAATGGTGCAACGAAATGGTTATCTCCTAAAAAAGCAATGATTCTTCTTAATCTTAGAGGCAAAACTGAGGATAAGTTTTGGTTTTCGTTTTTTCATGAAGCAGGTCACGTGCTAAATGACAGCAAAAAATGGACATATATAAATGATGAGAGTCTTGATAATCAAATTGAAAAAGATGCTGATGAATTTGCGGCTGACATTTTAATACCGAGGGAATGGGATGATGAAATATCGTTAATAACTCGAAAAAGTCAAATATCACATTATGCAAAAAAACTAAATATTTCACCTGGAATCGTAGCCGGTCGTTATCAGCATCTTACTGAAAATTGGAGTTTTTTTAACAAATTTAAACGGACATTCAAATGGTTACAAGATAAGTGATGAACTTGGGATAAAGAGGACAGCCCTTTTACGTTACCGATTATACCTGCCCTTACGGACGACCTCGCTTACGTTCAAAGTATTCCACTCCCGCTTCATTTCACCTTTCGCTTCTTTAACAAGCGTTCATCGAGCGAATCAGCGAGGATGTTCTTCTCTTTTTTATATGTAACGAAACCCTTGTCGCCGCCTTTGGGTTTATTGACATATTTAAGCCTCGTGTAATCGACCGGGACTTTGGTCGCGCCTTTTACTTTCGAATGATAAACCGCAAGCTGCGCGGCGAAAACAAGCGTGTCGAACTCTATCGCCTCTCCGCGCCGTGGAATCAGGACATGGCTTCCCGGGATATTTTTTACATGAAGCCAGTAATCATCCGGCTGTCCCCATTTACATAAAACCTCGTTGGCGCGATCATTGCCGCCGACATAAATATCGTGACCCTCCGCCGATTTATAATGATGAATATTCTCGCCCCTGAGTTTTTTCGGCAGCTCGACAGATATCTCCTCCGGCTGTTTCGATTTAACATACTTCCGCACTTTCCCACCCTTGATTTCATCCAGCGCTTTTTGGAATTCAGCATCATCGGCGTTAAGGATTTCATCCGGCGGATTCAGCAGCGAGTTAAAATCCGCGAGCTTGTTTTCCGTCTCCTCAAGACGCGATGTTATCTCTTTCATGCCTCGTGACATTCGGGATGCCCGCCTGTGATACTCCCTAGCGCTCGACACCGCATCCTTTCCCAGCAAAAGTTTCAGTTTTATCCTGTCGCCTGAATCAGGATTGATTATGTCATCGACCTCAATCGCGCGAGCGCCATCCTTGAATTCATGCAGGAAAGCGTAAATCAAATCGCCCTGTTTGCGGTATTCATCAGACTTGCGCGCTTTCGATTTGTCTTTCTCAAGATTTGAAACGAGTTTTTTCAGCGATTTGATTCTCGCCTCGACCACCTTTCGCCACTGGTTTTCCCGACGTTTTATCTTGTCCTGCAGCGTGGAGTCATCATAGAATCGTCCAAGCGCGCGATTAATGGGGAAATCATCCGATTTGCCAATCTCCAAAATCCTGCTGAAAGGCGGAAACAGGTTGTTTGATTCAAAGCGCTCAATCGCTTCTGTCAGCGCGTGATGCATATTCTCTATCTGCTCATCAGAGAGATTCTCAAGTTTCAGTTTCCTCTCCAGATTCGCATTTTCAGCGATAAATTCAACGAAACCGGGAGTAACGCTCGAAAAGACTGTCAGGAGCAATCGCCCCCATTCCTGGTCACTGTCAGAATTTTCAATGAATTTGATAAAATCAGCGAGTGGATATTTAGTCAGCGGGATTCGCTCAGCCATTGATGGCAGCGTGTATTTATGCCCCGCCCTAATTGTCCGACCCTCTTTATCCCGCGATGACTGCACCCTGTCCGAGACAATAATCGTGCCCTCGTCATCGGTAAGGATAAGATTCGAATGGCGTCCCATCAATTCACAAACAAACCTGCAGCGTTTTATTTCACCTGAAAATTCCTTTCGCGTAGTGTGAATCTCGACAATCCTTTCGCCATCATGCAGGATAAGATCCTCAATGATCGCGCCGTCGATATGATGCCGCAGCGTTCGGTGGAAATGCTCATCCCTGCCTCCGCTTCGAGATGGGATTTTTTCAATCAGATGCATCCGTGAATTATCAGCCTCTGCGGATAACAAAAGCGCAAGCAAACTGTCATTTCTCAGTATTAACGCGACAGCTCGTTTTCCCCGCGAGACAATATCCTGAATCCGCGTATCCATCACACGCGGATAAAGCTCATCGAAAGCGAGTTTTATGGTGATATAATCGAGCTGCATTGCGAACTAACTATAAATCAGACTGCGTATAATTCACAGTGTTAAATTTATTATGCAGCAAATAACACCACGCCAAAGCATGGTGTTATGAAAAAGGAAAAACAAATGCGGCCCCAAACTCCCGCTTTAACAGTGGATGCGATAATCAATCACACGGATGGTGGAATAATTCTAATCAAGCGCGGACATGATCCGTTCAAGGATTGCTTGGCGTTGCCGGGCGGATTTGTGGATATCGGCGAGACTGTCGAGGATGCCTGCATTCGTGAGGTTAAAGAGGAAACGGGGCTGGATATACGAATCGACAAATTGCTCGGAGTCTATTCCGACCCCACACGAGATCCTCGCGGACACACGGTCAGCGTTGTGTTTATATGCTCGACAGTGTCAGGTGAACCGGTCGGCGGCGATGATGCCAGCTTTGCGCAATCTTTTAATCGTGAGGAAATAGGAAAAATCGATTTGGCGTTTGACCATAAGCAAATTATGTCGGATGCGGGCATGTGCTGAGTTTGCCGAAGCATATAATTGGAAGTCGATGAAGGCTGGAGACTGTTGGGAAAGATTGTTTGTATATTTCCTCCCCCCCCGGAATCCCCCGGTACCGACCACAGACATGGGTTACACAGGAACAGGGACATGGGTTAGGGATTGAAATATAATAAATGGAAAAAGATATTTAAAAGATTAAGAGAGAAATTTG
>CBDURE010000017.1:0-39969 GCA_965369605.1 uncultured bacterium | reverse complement strand
GTCAATTGCTTTTTTAACATCATCCCAGAATCCTTCCCATGGACGTTTAATTTCATCGTTATTGAAAAGCCGTTCAGGTTTAATCCGACGAGAATTTGCAATTGCAAGCATTTGAAGGGAACGATGATTTGTCATTGCGATTACTACCGCATCAACAGCGTGGTGGCGATGGTCTGTGCGTTCCTTTTTAGCCCCGCCATCCTGCAGGATTGAATTAAGTCCCCAGACATTTCTAAGAAAAGAAGTAACTCCGCCACTTGTCGGAACAATATGTTTTCTCCATTCATTTCCGTAAAGCAGACTGAGATATTGCTGGGAGAGTTTCGCGACATAGCTGGTGTCGTTAAGCTGCCGCGCGGAGAAATCCTCGAATTTCTCTTTTACGCCTTCTGAATCCATCATGAATCGAGCAAGTTTGAAACGTGCGACATCACCTTTGAATCTTTTTACTCGTTGAATAATTTCATCCCATTTTTCAGTATTTGAATAAGCCTCGAAAGGAGTCATGTTCTTTTTAATGTTCTTGTTTTCCTCCGACCAGCAAAGAGTTTTGTTGAGATAGGAATTGTCGAGGCATCGGGAAAATGGAATGGTGTGTTCGATATCGAATTGCGGCGTTGGTTTGAACAAATCACCGATGCTGAATGTTCGTCCGGTGTAGGGACATTCCCAATTGCATTCTTCCGCCAGCTGGACTTTGAGGATATCAGTTCGAGTTGGGTTCTGAATCTTCAATTCATCGATGATACGTTTTGCCGCTTTTGAACGAGACTGCTCATTTTCGCTAATTCTTTTTGTTACAGCCTGTCGGCTTTTTTTGCCTTGCTTCAGCTCACGAGCAAACTCAATATGGATTTCATCCGGCTTGCCATGTTCGCGGATTACAGTATTCACCACTTTTCGCAATTCAGTAAGCGATCGAATAACGGCAGGATTGCTGATATATTTCTCAACCTTAAAAAGAGGCGGGAGAATGTCGTGTTCTTCGACATCCATGGTGTCGCCATAAAATTCCTTAACCAGTGTTGAATAGTGTTCTCCTTTTTCCATCCTGGGAAGAAGTTTTGCGATTGCAGTTCTGGAAAGTTTGAGATATTCAGGCTCCAGCGCAATTTCGGAAAGTTCGATTGCTTTTTCCTCACTTAATTCCCATTTGTTCAAGCCTCTTTTAAGGAGTGTTTCATTCTTTTGAATTGAATGAATATCCTCAACAACTTGCTCCTTCATCACTTTAGATAATGAGTTCCATTTATCCTCGCCAAAGATATCAATCAAAGCAGATGATGTTCTGTTTCCGATGAATCGTTTTTCAGGTCCGCCCTCCCAGTTGAATTTATCCTTTCTTGCTTTTAACCCCAGCAGTTTTTTTGCTTTTGTGAAAGCAAGGTCGCCCTCTGTTTCGAGTTTATTTATCAGGTTTTCTCGTTCTTCATCAGTCAATTCACGCTCGACATGGTCCACGTAGATTTTAGTTCCGTTAATCATGTGAATAAGTCGGAATCGTTGAGCATCCAAAAGGAGCGCCGGAGCGCGCCGTTTGGTCTTTTCAAGTTCACACATTCCGATTGTGCTTTTCTTGAATTTAATTGGTCGCTGGTCAAATATCACATGATATATTTTCTCTTTGAAATCATCTGTAAGAATTTCAGGATAAAATTCCGCCTGCTTATCCCAGATTAGATTGAACTCGTCATCATACATATCGCGCGCGGTGTATTGGGTTCGGATGCGGTCATCCGGATCGAACTTTGAGAAATACTCTCCAAGCGTTTTTGAATCATTCTCACTTAACTTTTCTCGAAGAGATTTAATGCCATCTTTAACCTTGCCATGTTCTTCTTCATCCTTGATTGGTGATTTGCGATTGCTTAAGAAACCACGTCTCTGGCAGATGTGATATAGCACTCGACCAAGTTCATGCTGAGCCAATTTTTCATCCAGCGCTTTCGCTCGAAGGAGATACGGCAACGCATGAGGTTTGCCATATTCCTCAGATAGCGAATGATCAAGCGAATTAAAAAACTCGTGTCGAATTTTAGAATTTTCGATGTTGCCTTCGGGTAAAAGATCCACTCTCTGTAAATACAAAGCCAGTTTGATTAATCTGCGTGTACGGCGTTGCAGTCTTCGACGTGTCAATCTGGCATCACGACGCTGAACATTGTAGGATTCATCGGTGCCTTTTTCGATGTTTCCATCCATGCCAGCCTCGAAAATACGGGAGCCAACATCCAATACTTCCTCTTCGTTCATCAATACCCAACCAAGAGAACTGGAACCTACATCGAGACCAAGAATAACCTTCTCTTTCAAATTTTCATTACTCATTTTCAACTCTCCTATAGCTTGACAAATGCGGCATAATATGAGATTTTATAATTGTACTTATACTGTGTTTCTAGTCAAGTCACAGTAAGGGACGTTAAGTCCCGAAAGCAGTGATACTGAGGTATCGCAACGACACCTCCCTAGCGGGGTGTTTTTTATTGTCAGAAACATATGTAAATATGCAATCTACAATCGCACTCAAAACTCCATCATTAATGATATAATTACCAATCTTGGAATTTGGGAGGGGCATCTTAAAAATAGGAAGTTTGCGATATGCCAAAGACACAGAAAGAACGGTTGGAGGAACTGAGGCAACGACGTCTGGCTGCCACTGCGGGCGGGGGCGAGAAGGCAATACAGAAACAGCACGAAAAGGGCAAGCTGACCGCGCGGGAACGGGTCGAAATTCTGCTTGACCCGAATTCGTTTATCGAATACGACCAGTTCGCGCAGCCGGAGGGAGAGAAGGATGTCAAGACGTATCCCGGGGACGGGGTTGTAACCGGCGCGGGTCGAATCGACGGCCGTCAGCTTTTTGTTTTCGCGCAGGATTTCACTGTAATGGGCGGAAGCCTCGGCGAAGTTCACGCGAAGAAGATCTGCAAGATGATGGAAAACGCCCGTAAGGTGGGATGCCCGGTAGTCGGGATAAACGATTCCGGCGGTGCGCGAATCCAGGAGGGCGTTGTCGCGCTTGGCGGGTACGCGGACCTTTTCTATCACAACGTAATGGCAAGCGGAGTGATTCCGCAAATCAGCGCGATCATGGGCCCGTGCGCGGGCGGCGCGGTTTATTCACCGGCGCTGATGGATTTTGTCCTCATGGTGAAAGGGACATCGCACATGTTCCTGACAGGGCCAGCGGTAATTAAAGAGGTTCTGAATGAGGATGTCACCGCGGAGGAACTGGGTGGCGCGATAACGCATAATCAAACCAGCGGAGTGGCGCATCTGGCGGCATCGAATGAGGAAGAATGCCTGATGATGATCCGCACGCTTTTAAGCTACCTTCCACTGAACAACATGGAGGATCCGCCGTATATTAAATCGAACGATGATCCGTTCCGCCGCGAGAAACTCCTTGCCGATGTCATCCCGAACGAACCGAACCGGCCGTACGACATGATGGATATACTTTTGGCTGTGCTCGATGAAGGTTCGTTTTTTGAAATCCAGCCGCTGTTCGCGCGTAATATTTTAGTAGGATTCGCTCGCCTGGATGGGCATGTCGTGGGAGTGGTCGCGAATCAGCCGAAGATACTCGCGGGAGTTCTGGATATCAACTCATCGGACAAAGCCGCGAGATTCATACGATTCTGCGATTCGTTTAATATACCGATAATCACATTCCAGGATGTACCGGGATTTTTACCGGGAAAACATCAGGAATTGGGCGGGATAATCCGTCACGGCGCGAAAATGCTGTACGCCTATTGCGAGGCGACTGTTCCGAAATTGACGGTGATAACTCGCAAGGGATATGGTGGAGCGTATATTGTGATGGCGTCCAAACAGCTTCACGCGGATTTGAATCTGGCGTGGCCCAGCGCTGAGGTAGCGGTGATGGGGTCGCGGGGCGCGGTGAATATAATTCATCGTGCGGAATTGGCGAAAGCGAAAGATGTGGATAAAACCCGCAAAAAACTACAGGCTGAATATGATGAGAAGTTTAATCATCCGTATATAGCCGCAAAGCACGGTTATATCGATGACATAATCGAACCGCAGGATACGCGTCCGAGATTAATTCAGGGTCTGGAAATGCTCCTGAACAAGCGTGAGGAGATACCGCCGAAGAAGCACGGGTGCATGCCGATGTAGGTTGGAAAGTTACAAATAATGAGATAATTAAGCAGAAATACTCATTGTTGCTTCTTTAATATTCCATACTGTCTGATGTGTTTGTGAAATAGTATCTCGAGAAGGTAAGCGATTTACTGATGGCTTAGCAACAGACTGTTGGGATTCCTTTTTTCGCTTAAGAAAAGTCCTAACCCCAAAATCAGATTTTTGTAATGGATGACGACGTAGATAGAATAATCGTAAAAGCAACCATGATGAAAACATAATTACCCCGCCAATCTTTGGGCCACGCATTGCAATACCCAATGGTGTAAACTCATGAATACATTCAAGAGATATTTCACTGAATTCACGATACCAGTTTTGAAGTTCAGGAGGCAAACTTCCTATTTTTTCTCGCAATTCATTCTCATTTTCAGGGATACTTAGTTCTTTAATCGCATTAGCTAAACCAAACAAGAAAAACACAGGAAACTCGCGAACGTATCGAATTGCCCAGTTGATGGTGTTATAATGCTTTATCGCGATATCCTTGGAAATATGCCCCTCAATTGCCATCCATAGAATATCATCCCGAAGTCTAAATAACTGAAATCGGATTTTCGCATATCGCTTATGCGCTCGAATACTGCTTACACTTAACAATGCGATAATTATTGCTATTAATGTAATTAATGTATCCATCTTTTTCCTCAGTATCTAATTATTCTTAGTTCCTTCACTATTATTATCTGATGAATCTCCCTCATCTTTTGGTTCAGATGGTGATGAATAATATTCATCATTACTTGACATTAACTTTTCATCAAAAAACTTATCAAACAATTTATCTCTTTCTTGTCCAACCCTTGATAATTCTTTTTTATAATATTCTACAACCTGCACATGAAACCGTCGATATAGCCAAATAGCATAAGTTAAAATGATTACTGCACCTACACCAACTGGTCCAACACCACTATCTTTGAGTGTTAAAAAATCTAATAATGTCTGAATAACTTTCGACCATCCACCATCCATATTAATCTCCACATTTACAAAGATATTTTATATTGATTCTAATCATTTTGCCTTAAAGGTCAATGCTTTAGTAAAAATATACAATAATAGTGTTCCGTATTGATGTCTGGCTATATTTATCAACATCCAAACGTGCTATAACTTCAGGGCAAAAACTTGTACACCACTAAAAGCCTTTTATCCAGGTGAAGCCTTCGGATTTTAGTGTATCGAATATTCCTTTTTCGCTTATGCGTTGTCCGGACCAGATTTCGAGTGATGCCAGCGCCTGATATACAAGCATGCCGAGTCCGCCTATCGTTCGTACTCCAGATTCCTTTGCGGTTTCCAGGAATATTGTTTCGGATGGATTATAGACCAGGTCAGCTGCAGTCAGTGATTTTCCGGCATCCATTTTTTTCCCTTCGAAACTGAATGAGCAACTGTCAGTGCGTATTACAGATCCGAGCGGAGTGGCATTCACAAATAATCCTCCCATTTTCATAGCTTTTGTGATTTCCAAATCATCCCACTGCATGAACTGCAGGCGTAATTTGTGGCCTTTGTGTGAGATGCCTGTAACCAGATTAACAATATCCAAATTTCGGTCCGGGTCTCTCATGAAGATAATTATTTCCGGTATCTTGGGTATCGAGTATTTTTCATAATGCCCAATGAAAGAATGAATAACTGATCTCGCGACACCACCCGCGCCAAGGAGAATCAATCGAGTTGGGAAAAAGGTCATCGCCGCCATGATATCCAGCACGCCGCGTCGAAATCCGAGAACATCAGTATTGTATCCCTTGATGCCATCAACCGGATGAATATCCACCGTGTTTACACTACCTGTCGCCTGAGCGATATCCCCCAGATTGCCTGATAAAAATGATGCCACAATTGTTTTAAATGGAGATGTTACATTAAGCCCACGGTATTGTGATGTTAGCTCATCGAATCGTTTTCGGGTTAATTCATCGTGAGGAATGTCGATGATTTCATAATTCGCGTTGATTCCATCTCGCCGAAAAACATCATTATGGATTACAGGAGACAGCGAATGTTTGATATTTGAGCCGATTAAAGCGAATTTTTCCATTTTTTTTGACATTATTTTTAGTTGAATCCAGTTAAGATATGGTTAGTTATTTGCTTAAAGGAGGGACATATCAGCATAAGTTTGCCCAACTTATGGTCTCAAAGTTATACAATTGCGTGCGCCCAGATTGTCCTTGACTTAATGTATTTTAATCCTTTAAGATTTAGCCCCTTTACTCCAAAGACCGATTTTAAACGGTGCTAGAGTATGTAAGGGGATGAAATATATTAGCGAATCCAGCGTACTGGATTGATGTAATCAGGTCTTTTTTGATCACTTTAAGTATCTTAACATCGATTTGAATCTAATGCATATTGGATAATATTATTTATCTATATGCTTGACGGCTAAACGTAGGTACAGTATAATTGCCATCCCTTATCAGGGTCTTGTTCAGATTTAAATCTTACAAATGCCAATGGGCATCAAGAGAGGGTAATGTATGAACCCCAAAAAATCAACAGCAAAAGGGATAATCCCAATCGAACTGTCGAAAAATGCAAAGACGGTTCTTGACAGGCGGTATTTAAAAAAGGATGACAGCCACAATGTGCTTGAGACGCCTGATGAATTAATCACGCGGGTGGCTCAGAACATTGCTGAAGCTGAACTGAAATTCGGCGGCACTAAAAGTGATGTCAAAAAATGGAAGAATGAATTCTATCATTTGATGACAACATTAAAGTTCATGCCAAACTCCCCCACTTTGATGAACGCCGGAGCTGACCTGCAGCAGCTGTCAGCCTGTTTTGTGCTGCCTGTCGGCGATTCCATGGAAGATATTTTTGAAACCATAAAGAATACAGCGTTGATTCATAAATCCGGCGGTGGAACCGGATTTTCATTCTCACGCCTTCGGCCTAAAAGCGATATCGTTCAATCGACAAAAGGGGTTTCCTCCGGCCCGATAAGTTTCATGCGTGTATTCAACGCGGCCACTGAAGCAATCAAGCAGGGCGGAACCCGCCGCGGCGCGAATATGGGAATCCTCAGAGTGGACCATCCCGACATAGAGGATTTCATATCGTGCAAGGTGAATTTGGTCGAGTTAAATAATTTTAATATCTCTGTCGCATTGACAGAGGAATTTATGGAGAAAGCGCGCAACTCGGAAGATTTCAGTTTGCTTAATCCCCGCAACGGCGAACCGATGGGCTCGCTGAACGCGGGAAAGATTTTCGCTTCAATAATCGAGAAAGCATGGGGCAGCGGTGAACCGGGCATCGTTTTCATCGACAGGATAAATAGAGATAATCCAACACCGTCAGTTGGAGAAATAGAAAGCACAAATCCGTGCGGCGAGCAGCCGCTTCTTCCATACGAATCATGCAATCTGGGATCACTCAACCTGGCAAAATTCCTCAACGAGACATCAAAGGGACTCGAATTTAGCTGGGATGAACTCGCTTCGGCAATCAACACTTCAGTCAGATTCCTCGACAATGTCATTGAGATGAATAATTATCCGCTTAAAGAGATTCGCAGGATGACTCACGCGAACCGAAAGATTGGTTTGGGATTGATGGGATTTGCTGATCTACTTCTGCATCTCGGTATTCCATACAATTCAAAAGAGGCGACTGATCTTGGCGAAAAGATCATGTCTTTTATTTGTGATAAATCGATTGAGGCATCGCGGGAACTCGCCAATGAACGCGGTGAATTTCCCAATTTCAGCAAATCGATTTTCAAGGAAAAAGACGAGCCGCCTATTCGAAACGCGACAACAACAACCATCGCGCCAACCGGCACGATAAGCATAATCGCCGGATGCTCCAGTGGAATCGAACCTTTGTTCGCCATCAGCTATATCCGAACTGTAATGGATAATGATCGCCTGGTTGAAGTCAATCCGATATTCGAGAAGGTCGCGAAGGAGCGTGAATTTTACTCTGAGGAACTGATGGAGAAAATCGCCGATGCCGGCACCATTGCTCACTTCGATGAAATACCCGAGGATGTTCGCCGCGTGTTTGTTACAGCGCATGACATATCTCCTGAATGGCACATACGAATGCAGGCGGCGTTCCAGAAACACTGCGACAACGCTGTATCGAAAACGGTTAACTTTCCAAATTCAGCCACGCAGGAGGATGTCGCCAAAGTGTACTGGCTGGCGTATGAACTTGGCTGCAAGGGCGTTACGATTTACCGGGACGGCTCACGCCAGTTGCAGGTTTTATCGACCGGTGCGACATCGAAAAAATCCGATGTACCGCCGTCGGATACACCATCGCGGCTTATACCCAGGAAACGTCCGGATATAATTGTCGGCTCGACAAGGAAAGTCAAAACCGGATGCGGAAATATGTACATCACGGTAAACGAGGATGAGTACGGCCTGTATGAGGTTTTCTCGCAGCTTGGAAAAACAGGCGGATGCATCGCCAGCCATGTTGAGGCGATAAGCCGACTGATTTCACTCGCGTTGAAATCCGGCATTGATCCTGAGGAAATTGTGGATCAGCTGCGTGGAATAAGGTGCCCGAATCAGACATGGCATCATGGAAAATTGGTTGTCAGTTGCTCGGATGCAATCGGGCAGGTTATCGAAGATTACATTGCCATGCGCCAGGCCAGAAAGGAACGCGGCCAATTGTCTCTGGGTTTGAACGAGATGAATGAAATAACGAACGGAAATGGCACTACTAAAAAAGCGCGCGGATGGAAAATCGCGGACATGGGACCGGAATGCCCTGACTGCGGGGGCATGCTTGAATTTGCCGAGGGTTGTGTCAAGTGCCATTCCTGCGGCTATTCCAAATGTTAAATTGAAAACATATTATTCGCCGCGACCACATTAAATTTGTGGTGCGGGCATCCTCTCGGCTTTCGACATTTTATAATTTTCTGCTTTTGTGTCTCAAGGCAAAATAATACGTTCCCGAAAAGAACCGACTTTAAATTCGGCTGTCTTTTTCACTTAATGCAATAAAAGGTGTACAAATTTATTAACCTCGGGTGCCGCCCACACATCACGTCTTTTTGTGATTTGCGGGTGAAATGCGTAACTTCGCACAAACACCCATAAAGCCGGGACGGCTGTATGGGCGGCACCCGGTTTAATGGCGTATAGGCAGCCTGAAATATCGAAAGTCGAGATCCTGGGGCTGTTGAAAAAGGTTATTTCCACCGTAACCCGGTCATGCCGTCCCGAATAAAATCAACAATTACCTATTAGGTGAATCAGGCATGCCGGGGTGCCGCGTAAATAGCCACCTCCCAAGCAGCGCCCATGCGAAAATACTCAATCGCAAATTTTAACCAACTCCACCTCTCAATCAGATTTAATCTTTTGTGGTACAATAAAACTGAATCATTTTAGTAAAACATTACTGGCTAAAAGATGATGATTACGTCTTGTGTAATTAATCGGGATTTCCACCTGGCGATTGTAGTGCAACCGGCCTGTTTGAAATATCATACCTTAAATCATTCATTATTTGCGGTTGCGGGATATTCACCTTTGGATATGTGGAGGTAAAATTTATGTATCGTTCCGTTTTGTTTCTCATACTAATTTACAGTTTTATCGGAGCAGGCTGCAGTGGCACAAACGCTGTGACTTCTGAAAATTCACCCTTGTTCACAAATTATAACTCCACGAATTTCCTGCCAGTCGCGCGTACAAGCTCTACTACATACCAAGGCATCATCGGCGCGTTCAGTGTTGTTATAAATCCTGAAACGCTAACCGGTGAGGTTTTACCGTTAAGGCAAGCTGGCGCAATCGGCGATTCATTCGATTCTCACATCACCGAATTCATGAATAAAACACCCTGCGCGGATTGTTTGCAGCTAAGCGGCATCGCGTTGACGCCCGAGCACAATATCAAAGCCTATTTCAAAATCCGCCATCCTTTCACCGACCTCCTCGCGCGGCCTGACCTGCACGTTTTTGATGTCCGTGGGATTCTGCTTCATCCCGGCGGTGTTAGTTTTGGAATGATATTGTCGGATGTTGACGGCGATGGAAACGCAAATGAGATTATCCAAACTGACCCGGATTTCCTTTTAAACGCTGATGGTTACACTACTCATTTCGATGATTCAACACTTGGAAGCTATTTCGACCCGCCGCTGGATTACCCCGGAAATCTGAATCCATTCAAGAATTTCTTTCTCGACCCGGCATCCGGATCGTTTGATCCATACCAGCCGGAAGGCCATAATGTAATGGAAGTCAACTCCAACTGGGATACTCAAACCTATATTTTCAACACACCAGCAGAAGTAACATTTTCGTTCACATTCATTGTTGATGCCAGTTATGGGCAGTCGGCGACCAGATTCACAAGGGATGAACCTGAATATTATCTTCCTGAATTTAACAGGAAAGAAGCCTGGCAGGTTATCGCTGAAACATATAACGATACTCTTGAGGAGGGACAGGTAAGCTCATCCGCGTGTGTTCGAGTTTATGTCAAGGATTGGCAGGCGCAGCGTAATCGAGATGAGAATTTCCCTGATTCGAACAACCTTCTCGGCTTGAAGGAAAAAAGCGATGTTGACCAGGTTGAAATAAGCTGCCCTGATTTTGGATTCTTTGAGGTTAAATCACGACTCCAGGCTGAACCCGGCGGCAATGGCACTGACACGTCGCCTTATATTTTCCAATTTGGAGGTACTGGAAACATCGAGGCCGGACCTCTTCAAGCCGGCATGTACTACGGGCTTATCGCGGTCAGGGATGATCTTGCCGGACTGGGAGGCCCGTACCCGATTCAACCCGCTGAAGGCGATGATTTTCCAACCAGGGGACCAGATATCACAGACTACACCGCGTATCAGATAATCCCAATTGAAATTCGCCAGACGGGAACAATCGGTTGCCCTCCGTCACCAATCGACTGGTCCGGCTGTACTTACACCCAGCCATTTGGCGCGACACAGCGACACGATGACACGGTCGTCGGTGTCGGTGGTTCACTCGCAAATATAATCGATTTCGATTACGGTACAACATCGTATCCCGGGGAGGATAGATTCGCGCTCGAACAAAGCGGAATTCTCGGAGTAGCGTGGGATTCAGGTTCAGGCGGATTTCTGCCTTTCAGAACAGGTGAACCCGGTTACAGGGTTTCGTCGATTGATGTCGATTCCCAAAATCGACTCGCATGGTCCGGCAGCAACCTTTCATTTGCCGGGGACGTTGTTACAGTTCAGGATAGAAACGCATTCGCCACAGACACTTTCCATATATGGTTGTGCTATCCATTCACATCGGAAATTGTTGCGGAAATTGATCTTGACCCAACTAACACAAACGGAAAAAAAGTAATCGCTATCGATACGGATCCAAATGATGATGTCTGGGTAATCGACAGTGACAATTACATGCATAAATTTGTGGCGGGAGAAAACTACAACGAGAATTTATCCTATGGTTTCGACCTGACAACAGCTTTTCCTCCGCCACCAGGCAACTCTGCATTTCAGGGTGAGGTATTTGATTTTGTGATTAATTTTCACAACAAGTCATTCTACATTCTCACCGATCACGACCCTAACGGCAGTCTCTACAGGATTGAGTGCAATGGCACATACTATCCATCCTATGGCGGCTTGAATCCCAACCCATGGCATGGGGTTCTGGCTGGCCCACACAATGGCCTTGCTGACATCACGATAGATAATTACGATTATTTAGCGGATATACTTTTTGGTCAGCAGGATTGCCAGATGATCGTCGGGGGAGGAAACGAAAACATTTCCGGGAATAACAGTTTTTTCCTTACCAGGATTGACTCACGCCTGTCAAATCCACGTTACTCGATACGGGAACACGGGTGTCAATGCATGTCGATTGACCCGATTAATGACGTGCTTCGAGTGGTACACGGCAGCGTTAACGGAAACGAATACTTCTCCGTTCACCAGGAACCGGTTAACTGGGAATAATTTTGACGATTTGACATTGGATGTCCAATTTGTCAGGGATGTAGTTTTTAGGGTGAAAATCTTTTTTTACTGGAATTTTCATGTATAATAGTTCTTCACGCCTTTGGTGTTGCGTGATGTTTTGCATTTTAGAATTTCGAACATGCCAAAATCCTTTACCGTTAAACGGTTAATTAAGTTTAGGCGTTGAAATTTTATTTATGTTGATATTAATTATTCATTTTTCATCGTATAAGTCAGAGGAGACATAGGATGATAGTCGGTATAGACCTTGGAACAACTACTTCTCTTGTCGCCGCCATTAAGGACGGCGTACCAACCCTTGTGTTAAACGAGAGAGGCAAAACCATTACACCCTCAGTTGTGGGGTTCTCTGAAACCGGTGAGCTTCTTGTCGGCGAAAGCGCCAAGAACCAGGCGGTTGCCCATCCGGAAAGAACGCAATCCTCTATCAAGAGGATTATGGGCAGTGACAAGAGAGTTACAATGATGGGGAAGGAATACACTCCTCAGGAAATCAGCGCCATGATTCTTAACAAGCTTAAGAATGACGCTGAAACATACTTTGGAAAACCAATTGAAGAAGCCGTAATTACTGTCCCGGCTTATTTCACGGACGCCCAAAGACAGGCGACAAAAGACGCAGGCGAAATTGCGGGATTCAAGGTTGAGCGAATCATCAACGAGCCTACCGCCGCCGCGCTTTCTTATGGATTTCAGCACAAGGAAGAGACATCAAACCTGATCGTTTATGACTTTGGTGGCGGCACGTTCGACGTCTCGGTCATCCAACTGGTTGAAGGCGCATTCAAGGTTCTTGCCACCAGCGGAAACAACATGCTTGGTGGTGATGACTTCGACATTATTGTTTCGCAATTCCTGTTCGATAAATTCAAGGAAGCTGAAGGAATCGACCTTAATGAAATTGAAGATGAGCAGATGAAACTGTCAATTCATCAGCGAATCCTCGAAGCCGGTGAACGGGCAAAAATCGACCTGTCAACTCTTCTTGAAACAAATGTCAACATTCCATTCCTCTACAGTGTTGAAAATGAACCAAAGCACCTTGATGTGAATATCACTCGAGCTGATTTTGAAAAGATGACAGAGCATCTGATTGAGGCTACCCGCCAACCTGTCCTTGACGCAATGGAAGGATCCAAGCTCTCTAATGAAGAGCTTGACGCGGTAATTCTGGTTGGAGGTACAACAAGGATTCCCGTAGTCAAGAAATTCATCACGGATCTGCTAAACAAGGAACCGCTTTCAGACATCCATCCGGAAGAGTGTGTCGCAATCGGCGCCGCGGTTCAGGCAGGAGTAAAAGCAGGCGAACTTGACGACCTTGTTGTTGTTGACGTCGCGCCGTACACTCTTGGCATCGAAGTTATCGGAGACAGGTTCAGCCCGATTATCTACGCAAACACAACCATTCCCTGCAGCCAGAAACGGCGATACGTTACAACTCAGGATTACCAGCAGGAAGCGACAATTAACGTTCTGCAGGGAAATCACAAGAAAGCGTCAAGAAACACAGACCTTGGCGAATTTGTTTTGGCCGGCCTAAGCCAGAAGTCAAAGGGCGAAACCGTTGTCGAGGTAATTTTCGATTACGACGTAAACGGAATTGTAAACGTTACCGCAATTGACCGTGAAACCGGAGCGCGTAACAATATCGTAATCAAGCAATCCAGAGAACGCTTGTCTGACGCCCAGAAAGCCGCAGCAAAAGAACATCTCTCAACAGTTGTCGGTGCGGAAGGCGATGAAACACTGGAAACTATCGAGGACAGGACACCCGCTCAGATTGAGGCTGAATTCTATATCAACGATGCGACCAATTTCCTCATGGACCGCGGGAACGATATTGATGCCGTGCTGCGAGAGCAGATTGAGCAAACCATATCAATCCTGCAGGATTCAATTGCACAGAAGGATGATGCAAAAATTGATTCCATGTCAGATAAACTTCTAATGTTGCTCAGCGATGCCGATGTTCAGGGCTAAGGTTTTAAGAATTTCATTTTACAGATAAAATCAATCCACCCGGGTATTTTCACCCGGGTTTATTTACGGGTATATTTATATGGATAATCTACTTGACCATACACTTGATACGCTCGGACATTTCATTGTTGATTTCGGCGAGAGATATTTTCGCGCGGAACAGATTTTTGAATGGCTGTATGTCAGGAGCGTTTATAATCCGGCGGAGATGACAAACCTGCCCCTGCCATTACGTGAAGCGCTATCGAATGAATTTGCTTCAATGCCCCTGGTTCCGGTTGAAGTAACCAAGTCTGGTGATGATTGCGCAAAGATTCTGTTCGCAGCTGATGATGTTGAAATCGAGACGGTAGCGATGTTCGCTGATAGTGGAAGAGCCACGTTTTGCCTTTCAACACAAGCTGGATGCCCCATAGGATGCGCCTTCTGCGCAACAGGAAATTTGGGATTCAAAAGAAACCTGAAAGCGTCTGAAATGACAGCGCAGGTTCTTCTCACGCAAAACGAAACGTGCAGGCCGGATAACATTGTATTAATGGGAATGGGCGAAGGGCTGATGAATTTCGACGAACTTGATAAGTTTATCCGACTCATATCCGAGCCAAAGGGATATGCTCTCTCTGAAAGGAGAATCACTCTCTCGACTGCCGGATTAATGGATGAGCTTAAACGCTTTCATGAACTGCATCCGAAAGTGGAACTTGCCATTTCACTCAATGCTGCTGATGACGCCACTCGAAAAAAGTTGATGCCATCGGAAAAACTATCCTCCTTTACTGAGATAATCAACGCGATTGAACAATTCTACTGCGATATCACGCTGGAATATGTCCTGCTGAGCGGGATTAACGATTCAAAAAAAGACGCTGAAAAGCTGGCTGCAGCGCTTAGCAAAGCACATAATGTAAAAATCAACCTGATTCGCTTCAATGAAACCGATGGTAAGTTTTCAGCCCCTGACAAGAAAAGTGTATTGGAATTCCAGAAGATAATTAGAGCACGAAATGTCAGGTGTTTTATTCGCAAATCACTCGGAGCGGATATATCCGCCGCTTGCGGACAGCTTGCCGGCAAACGTAACTTATCTGCAAATGAAAAAAGCAGCTGATGAATAAACGAGCCGCGATAGTCACTCTTGGATGCAGAACCAATCAATATGATGAACTTCTGATTGCGCGCTCGCTTATGGACGCGGGTTTTGAAATAGTGCCGTTTAAGGAAATCGCGGATTTGTATGTAATCAACTCATGCACGGTAACACATCGCGGTGATGCTGATTCCCGCAAAGCTGCCCGAAATGCATTGAGACGAAATCCTGAGGCGGTAATGATAGTCGCGGGATGCTACTCTCAATGGGCAAAAGACGCCATTTCCCAAATAGATGGCGTTGATTTTATCCTGGGCAACAGGGAAAAATTGGATATCGCCTCATTCCTGCCGGATACGTTAATAAAAAACACGGAACCTGAAATCCATGTTTCAGACCCCACTTTCGAGGAATCGTTCGGATTAAATGTTGTTAAACCGACAGGTAAAAGCAGAGCGACGCTGAAAATCCAGGACGGCTGCGACCAATTCTGCTCATACTGCATCGTGCCGCATGTGCGGGGAAATCCAAGATCGTTATGCCGTCTCGAAGTATTAAACAGAATCAGCGAACTCGCCGCGATGGGTTTTTACGAAATTGTTCTGACCGGAGTTCATCTTGGGATATGGGGAAGGGAATTTGACGAGAATCTGGTTGATCTCGTTCGAGCCATCGATGACCTTGACGGCGTGTTCAGAGTCCGGCTGAGTTCCATTGAACCAATGGAGTTAAGCACTGAATTGCTGGATGCTCTTTTACGTTCACACAGAATCTGCCGCCACCTGCACGCGCCTGTTCAATGCGCGTCTGATAATGTGCTAAAAAGGATGAAACGCCCCTACTCAATCTCGGACATTATTCCTTTGTTCGATAAATTAAAATCAGCGGACAGCGGATGGAATATTGGAACCGATCTTATCATAGGTTTTCCGGGTGAAACTGATGATGATTTCAGCGATGGGATTGAAAATCTGAAAAAAACTCCAATTGATTATTATCACCTTTTTACATATTCCCCCCGGGATGGCACTCCGGCAACGATTGGAAAAAATTGGGTTTCACAAGATAAGATTAAATCACGTTTGAGTGAATTAAAATCGATTGACAGTTATGCACGTGAACGGTTTGTAAAATCTCAATCCTCAACGATTCTTACTTTTGTTATCGAACAAAAGAAGACAGGCATAGATGATACTAATATAGGAATATCTGATAACTATATTAAGGCTCGATTATACGGGAACGTTTATAATTGGGGGATTCAAGACGCACGATTATGTCTTGACCAAATAAAGGGGATATATGCCGAATCAATCCCGCGTGAATCGTGAGGTTATTACATGTCGGCTGTTCAAATATTAATAAAGAAAGATGGCTTGTACGTCGAAAACCCTCAGACTGACAAGAATTACATTGATGATCTGAAGGAATCGCTGGATGAGCTTGGTGTCAGTGATTTCAACGAATTTGATTTTGTTGAAATACTTAAGGAAACCAAATCGCATTTGGTGCGTGTTTCAATCAAACATGCTCTGGAACATAGCGATGCCATCCAGTTTAAACCATCAAAAGAAGATTCGCGGAAGATAGTCGCGACAATCATTCCAAGCGAGTTAACCAAACCATTCTCGAAGTTGGATATTCTGGTTCAGTTGGAATACGATGGTTTTCACGATGTCACACCTGATATTAGAGCAATTGAGGACGCAGTCGAACATCAGAAAAACGAGACTGAAATCCACTCGTTTATTGCAGGAATACGCGCACTTCCATATATTGAGATTTTCCTTTCTCCTGATTACATGGAAGCCAACGTCCTGGTTCAATTCTCGCACGACAACCAGCGTGTGTATGAAGAGGACATAATGATGGTTCTGAAGGAAGCTGGCGTTGTGCATGGGATTCGTAAAAATATCATCCGGGAAATTATCGAAGCAAATGAATGCCCGGAGCCTGTAATTATCGCGCGAGGAATTGAATCTATCGATGGTGAACCAGGCAGTGTCATGTTTCATTTCGACGCCCAAAAGAAAAAAAGTGGACCTCAAATTGATACCAGGGGACGCGCTGATTTCCATCATCTGGGAATATTTGAAAGCATCAAAGAGGGTGGCACCCTTTGCGAACTGATTTCACCTGGCAGAGGAACACCGGGTTATGATGTAACAGGCAATGAAACTGAACCAAATCATGGAAAAAAAGCCATCCTGCCCGGCGGAAATAACACAATGACAGACCCGGATAATCCAATCAATCTAATTGCAACGATTACGGGTATCCCAAAAATCATAGATGGAAAAGTCAACGTTGAGCCGATTCTCATTATCGAGGGCGATGTAGGCCTTGAGACAGGAGATATCGAATTTCTCGGTGCTGTTAGAGTTAATGGAATGGTCCATGATGAGTTTAAAGTCATCGCTAAGGATGATATTTACATCCATGACACATGTGAATCACTTCGCCTTGAGACAAAGGGTGATATTTTTATCAACCGTGGGATTCGAGCGGATAAAAACGCATTTCTTAAAGCTGGCGGCAATATTCACGCGCTTTTCCTGGAAGGCGTTACAATCGAAGCCGGCGGTGAAGTTGTAATCATGGAGTATGCCTATCATTGCCATATCAAATCTGAAAACTCAGTCAGGGTCCTTGGAAAAAAAGGATACATCGCTGGAGGCTCAGTAACAGTCGAGAAAAACGTTATAACAAAACGGCTCGGAAGCCTGTCAGCGCCTCGAACCGAGATTTATATTAACCCAACATCCGAAGAAGTGGTTAATCTGACCGAAAATCAGGTCAACAAGATGGAGAAGTGGATTGTTAAATTATCTGAAATACAAATCGAAATTGATCGGTTAACTGAAATATGTAGTGAAATACCAGATGAAAAATCTCTGGAGGCAAAAGAAAAGGTTGAATGGCAGAAAGTTGAGGCAATGAAAATAATCCGACAAATTGACCCGGGATTCATTGACCCCACCCTTGCATCTGAACAGTATATTGGTGTCCTTGGCGTCGTTCATCCCAATGTTCATATCCAGATTAATCAGCACAAATTGACAATCAAACAGGAATTTGACAGTGTAAGGTTCTCCGCACGAAAACAGATGGTTGTCATGGAAACATTCGATAATTCCAATATCAAAGACATTTCTTGATCATATCGAGGAGTAATCACCACTTACCTGCTTTCGTTGGAATTATGCAGGATAGTAGTAATCATAAAGAAAAAAACAACTCACAACAACGATATTAATATTGAGTTATCGGGAATTTTTATAAGAGACTGATAATATGGAAGCGTCTTTATCACGTTAAATAAAGTGTTCAATTTTGTCTTGGCAGAAAAGGGGATTGTTACTAAATCAATACTGCGTTAATCGTGAGGCTGGCATATGACAGCTGTAAAAATACTAATCCGGGAAGATGGCCTGTACGTTGAAAACGCTCAGGCTGACCAGACCTTTCTTGATGAGCTTAAGGAATCGTTGGAAGAACTAGGCACCAGTGATTTCAATGAATCAGATTTCGTTGAGATGCTCAAGGATACTGAATCCGGTTTAATTCGTGTTTCAAGCACACTTCCGCAAAAACATGACGAAGCCATCAATTTCAAACTATCAGAGAAGGATTCGTGCAAAGTAATCGCGACTATCATTCCTTCCGGCTCAGAGAACCCACTGACAAAAATGGATATTCTGATGCAGTTGGAATATGATAATTATCCCGATGTCTCTCCTGACATAAAAGCAATTGAGAAGGCGATCAGGCGCCAGAAAAGTGAAACAGAAGATTATTCGTTTTGTGTGGGAATGCGCATACTTCCCGATATCGAGATTACTCTTACTCCTGATAGCATGGAAGCCGGCATAACGGTTCAGATAACTGATGAGAACCAGCGTTTGCGAGAAGAGGACCTAATGATGGCTCTGAAGAAAGCTGGTGTTGCGCATGGGCTTGATGAAGAAGCCATCCAGAAGATTATCGAGGCAAATAATTGTGTGGAGCCTGTGATTATCGCGCGTGGGACTGAAACTGTCGATGGTGAACCGGGCAGTGTCGTATATCATTTCGACGTCCAACAAAGCAAACGTGGCCCTCAAATTGATGACAAGGGGCGCGCTGATTTCCATTCTCTTGACATATTTCAAAGCGTGGAGAAAGGTGACACTCTGTGTGAAGTGATTCCACCGACTAAAGGAACTCCTGGCATTAACGTAAAAGGCAAAGAAATCAAACCAACTCCGGGAAAAGAAGCCAGCATGCCTGCAGGAAAAAACACAATTGTCGACCCGAAGAATCCCAGCAAGCTGCTTGCAACAATTTCAGGCACTCCCATTTGCACTGGTGGGCAGGTCAGCGTTGAGCCGATTCTAAATATCAAGGGTGATGCCGGCCTTGAAACAGGCAACATCAATTTTGCCGGTGATGTTACGATTAATGGAAAGGTCAACAATGGTTTCAAAGTCATCTCCAAGGGTGATATTTCCATCAATGAAACATGTGAATCAGTTCATCTGGAGGCAGAAGGCGACATCCAGCTCAATCGAGGAGTTCGAACGGATCAAAACGCTACTCTTAAAGCTGGTGGCAATGTTCATTCGCAATTCCTGGAAGGTGTTACTGTCGAAGCTGATGGCGACGTTGTAATCACGGATTATGCATATCACTGCAATATCAAATCCAAAAAGTCAGTGAAAGTTCTTGGCAAAAAAGGATACATCACTGGAGGCTCAGTAACAGCCGAGAAAATTATTACAGCAAACAGGCTCGGAAATCGGTCAGCTCCCAAAACCGAGATTTATGTTAATCCTGTAATTGATAAAACGGATGAACTGACTGAAGAACAAATCAGCATGATGGATGAGTTGATTGAACAGCTATCTGAAATACAAATCGAGATTAATCAGCTAACACAGAAAAGTGATGAAAGTTCAAAGGATGCAAAAGAAAAAGTTGAATTGCAAAAAGAAGAAATCATAAACAGCATCCGAGAAATTAACCCGGATTTTGTAGAATCCGTTGTTGCATCAGATCAATATGTTTGTGTCGTTGGCACCGTTTATCCAAATGTTTTTATTCATATCAATCGATACAAACTGCATGTCCAGCAGGAATTTGAAGGTGTAAAATTCATCGTTCGAAACTTCAAAATTGTCATGGAGCCATTCGAAGCATCTGATCTTAAGAACATTGAGCAATGATATAAGGCCATTGAAAAAGGAGGAAATGGTGCTGGCTTTAGTAAGTTAAGAAAAATGGATTCCGGGTCAAGCCCGGAATGACAGTAGCTTCTCATTCCGGCGAAAGGGGCTGTTGAAGCTGTTAAAACCAATCATCTGGTAAACATAGTATTAACTCTTGCCCGGATTAGAATATCTTTGCCTGATTTGAAAGTGCGGATATCCTCTTTGGGAAATTTCAATGAAATAATATCCCTAATGAATGGTGAAGTCCATGATGGAGTATCCTCACCACCGATTATTACAGGCGCGATGAAAATATAGAACTCATCCACAAGTTGCATGCTTTCCAGCGAATTAATTAATATTCCGCCTCCCTCAACCATGACGCTCATAATTCCCATGCCGGCAAGTTCTCTTAAAGGTTCGTGAAGGTTGATTTCACCATCAACCGATTCCGCGCGAATAATTTCAACGCCATGCGATTCCAATTGCTTTAACGAATCTGATGCCGCGTCTTTCGATGTTATAACAATCGTGCGAGTATCTGAGGTATCCAGAAGTTTTGTATTTGGCGGGAAATCCGGATTACGGCAAATTACAATTCGCACCGGATTATCCGCTCGCCGTGAAATCGGATAAAGAACACCATCATCGAAATCCGTTTTTAAATGCTTGAAAGAATCAAGCCTGCATGTCAGTTGCGGATTGTCGATACGAACTGTTTCAGCGCCAACCATTATTCCGTTGCACCATGCTCTTAGTTCATGCGTTATTTTCAAACTTTCGCCGCAGGAAATATATAAACCTGTTTTTCCCGCTGTACCGACTTTACCATCATGGCTCATTGCTGCTTTAACAACAATCCACGGAAGCCCGGTCGCTCTGGCTTTTAGATAATCCCGATTCAATTCCGCAGCCTGATTAGCGAGTAATCCGCAATCGACATCAACACCAGCGTTTTTCAAAGCTGATTCACCATTCGTGCTTACACGTTCATCAGTATCGTGAAGGGAAAAATATACTTTTTTAATTCCAGATTCGATAATTGCATCGACACATGGTGGGGTACGGCCATGATGCGAACATGGTTCGAGGTTGACATAAATGGATGCTCCCCGCGCTTTTTCAGCAGCCTCACGAATAGCCTTGGGTTCAGCGTGTTCGATAGTTTCGAACAGGTGATAGCCAGTGCCAAGTACGGTTTCGCCATCCGCCACAACAGCGCCGACAAGAGGATTCTGTTGATTCATCCCCGCAGCTTTTTCAGCAAGGCTCAACGCGAGACTCATGTGATTTATTTCGATTTCGGAATATTCGGAATCCACGATTTGTCAGATCTCGATTTCCTCCTCGATGTTGTCAGAATCAGTTGGTTCGTTCTCCGTGCCAAAAAGTGAAACCAGTGCAATTGAAAATTCAAACAATTCAAGCGATGTCTTGGTAAATTCAACCCTTAGAACAATAGCGTTTGGAGTGAATTTAACCACTTTCTTCAGTTTGCCCAATACAGCGTTCTCTTTGAGTTTTTCGAATTTATCGAATAATTCGTCGATTTTATTGAAGCTATCAGGTGAATCGGCAAATTCTTTCTTTAAACTATCAACAAATAACCTTCGATTCGTAGCTGAATATTTCAGCAAAGCATCGAGGTCAATATACGAGGCAAAAGCTGCACGCTCATCCTGTGCGCCGCCGGGATCATAAATATCAGCAAGTTGTTCCAATTCATTCTCATTGTGGGATAAGAAGATAAAATCATTCGTGTATAGAATCGCAGGTGACATCGAGACGAATTCATCTGTAAATTCCGAATAGTTATCTAGCAGTTCCTCATTTAATGCATGTATCTCAAAGGATTTGTAATTCCGAACTTTGAGGATTTCATCAACATCAACATCGCTCCCAAATAAATTCTGCGCTATTCCCATTAGTTTATAGATACTATCACTTGCATTCGTTTTGTTCTTAATGGAGAGAGCGCCCGCGCAGCTGATATAATCCTCATCCTCACTGTCCCTGGCAACAAACAGGACACAGCCCATTTCATCACCCATCCACGAAAAAACATCCTCCTGAATACTGATACCGCCCATCATGGCTAGACCGTAAAATTGCACCATCGGATTTGCTTTGCCGGTCGGGCTTTCATCGTTTTCAATCAGGATATCGAAATAATCATGGACTGTATCCAGAATACTCTGAGGGCCGGGCGTCTTGAAATAACCAACCAAACGGTCTGGTTTTATCCGTCCCGAAAGGATTATCCTCTCACTTGCCAGTTTTGAGAGAACTTTCGCTTTCTTCTCGTATCCGCTTTCGACAGGAAACGCCGCTTCCAGAATGATTCGCTCGCCATCCGTTTTACCTTTGACAACCGGTTCGCCATAACCTGATTTGCCAATTATTGATTGAATCTCAGCGAGTTCATATTCGAACTCACCGATTCCCGCCACATTATCAAGCATTTGACACAAGTATTCGCTTTCCAGAAGATAGTTGTATTCGTCTGTCGGCGTCATTCGCGCTGATGTTTCCGAGTTGTCCGATGCGGGCGGTGTTTCGCATGACACAGTTGCCAACATGATGAACAACGCGATGATTAATTGTAACGTGTGTTGTAGTTTCATTGTTTCTCTCCAAAAATAGAATTTGCTACAATGAAAATTATACTAACATGGAGAGCATAAAAGTAGTTCTCATTAAACAAAAGAATATAATTTTACAAAGTGGGGCAATGCTGTAGGGCTGACAAGTAAGAACGACCGCCATCCCTTGCGGTCGCTCTTGTGGCAATTATGCCCATAACAGCAGGATAAATCCGGCTGATATGTTCGCTATAATATCGATTTCAGGTAACGCAAATTTGCTTTCCTCCCCTACTCCTTGAACAGTTTTTCCTCTATCAACTGTTCCTGAACAAGGCGTCCCCTGGGGTCAAAACAGAAGAATTTGAAATGTTTCTGAAATTCCAAATCGACCATTTTGCGCCCCGTCCTGTTTTTTTCAACTGTACAGACAATCCACTTGTTATACTCAGCGATTTTACTGGGGTTATAGGCAATATTGGTTTTGGAAATAATTTTCGACTTATCGTTAAGAATCAACGCTACATCAGCTTCATAGTCAATCGAACTTGAACCTCGCAGATGATGCAGCCTCAGGCGTTTAGCTTTCAACCCCTCCTTGTCCGCGGCGACAATTGCAACAATCGGAATTTCAAGCGTCAGTGCAATATCTTTCAATCCTTCTGTAATAGTAGTTACTTTTTCATTTTCATTCGAGGGGTCAGGATAAACAGGCACTTTTTGGAGATAGTCCACGATGAGTGCGACCTGTTTGCCGCTTTCATGCATCATGTCGATAGCCATCCTGCGAATCGCCTGCAGAGTCGTCTTGAAAGTGTTGCCCTTATAGAGAATCAGCTCATTTTTATACTCTTCAATCTTGTCGAGAACCTTTTTTCCTCTTTCACTGCTTCGCAGCAGTTCAGTGAATCCGACTTTTCCCTCGCTTGCCTTGTTGATACCCTCAAGAACATCCTTCTCAACAAGACCATTATCAAACGCGGTAAGCCCGAACGGGTTTACGCTTTCCATTGGAATCAAACGTTTAAGAAGATATTCCTCACCATGTTCGAAGCAGATATAAAGCACCTTTACTTCTCCGGAACATGCCAGGTTTCGCGCCATCTGAAGCGCCATAATGGTTTTACCGACTCCCTGGGCACCGCCAATAAGAACAAGTTCCCCTTGCCCAAGCCCCTTGATAGTTCTGTCCAGTGCGTCAAAACCGCTCGGAAAAGATTTAAACCCGGATATCTTGCCCATAAGTGTCTTGTTATGAATATCATCAAGAATCGCCGCGACAGTACGAGGTTCATCACCGCCCGCATCCTGGCTTATTCTCTCGATATCGAGTTTCAGCATATTAATAATCTGCTGCGGGTCGCGCTTGCCTTGGTTGAGAAGCGAAAGCCCGGACTCCATTAACGAGCGAATTTTTCTAACTGTGTGATAATCCTTAAGGCGTTGCACGACAATCGCGAATTCATCCGGAGACGTGAACGTTGAATTCACCAGGGTTTCAACGCCCACCTGCCCACCGATACCATCCAGCGCGTTCTCCTTTTCGGTGGCCTCAATTACAGTCGCAAAATCAATCTCCTTGTCGCTGATAATCATTGCAAAAATAACTTGAATTATTCCGCGGCATTGAGATGTGTACAGCACCAGCGATGGGCCGAAATCGCGAAGAGTCACGGCAAGATCTCTGGATGGATTCTTGAAGAAAATGCCAAGAATTTCCCACTCCATCACAAGCTGATTTGTCACAGATGCTGTTTCTTTACCAAATGCTGAAATTCCCGTGGAGACACTATCATCCTTAACGCCTTCCACTGGTTTTATTGGCGCGCTCGGTTCATCGGGAACATCCTCAACCTGAATGCCGACTTGTGTTGATTCGGCCTCAGGACTAAGCTCATCCCCGGCGCCAAGAATATCAGACAATTTTCTAATGCTGTCAGACATTGCGCATCCTTAAAAATATATTTTCATCTGATTGCATATGCAATCTCCCCCCTATTTAATATCCACTAAAACACCAATCCTATACACGCCTCCTGATATCGTGATACACTAATTTGATGAAATCATCTGATTTCAGGTGTAAATGATGGAAAATGACATGAAATTCACAGGCGAGCGCATGATACCCGGTCAGGTTGACCGCATTCTGCTGCAGGAACATGTCGCGCGTTACAAATTCGCGCTCGGTTATTCAAACGGATTAAAGGTTCTGGATGCCGCCTGCGGAGCGGGTTATGGCAGCTATATCCTCACGTCAGAAGCTGAACATGTTACCGGAGCTGATATTTCGGGTGAAACAATCGATTTCGCGAATGATAAATTCCGCCTGAAAAATACGGATTACATCGCAGCTGATGTTTTAAATCTGCCTTTCGATGATGAGTCCTTTGATTTGTCCGTTGCCTTTGAAATTTTCGAACATATTGATAATCCTGAAAAATTGCTGCATGAACTAAAAAGAGTTACTAAAAAGAACGGGAGAATAATCCTAAGCACACCTAACGCGGCGTTTGTGAAGTCCACTGTGGACAATCCATTCCACACACACGAATATGATTTCACCGAATTTGCATCCGTGATTAACAACGTGTTTCCAGACGGCGTTGAGTATTTCAGCCAGATTGCCAAATCCGGATCATCCGGGATTAAACAGGCATACATGAAATTCAAACAGATTCTTGGGATAGGGCCTTTGCTTGGAAAACAGAATTATGAGATATCGAATCCTGATTGCCTGCTGGCATTGAATACGCCTTATATTTTCCCATCTGGTGACTTAAACAATGCTGAATTTTTTATTGCCGTGATTAGTTGTTCCTGACAAAGCATGTTTTAACTTTTCTGTTTTATCATAATATCTTTTCACAGGAGTGCTGATGCACTCAGCTTTCCGGCAAGGGTGCCGAATCTCCCGGCGGCGCAACTAATTGCGAAGCAACTAATTACTGTACGGAAATAAAAAGATGGATGCCGGGGCATCCATCTTGAAGTTTCAAAATATTTAAACCGGGTTACGCACCTTTATAATCCTGACCTGAAAACTGCCTGAGATAATCCAGGATATCCTTCAAACTCGCGGTTGCAAGTGCGATACATGAATCAGCGCCACCGTAATAAATCCGAACCATGTCGCCTTCCAGAATCCATCCGCATGGGAAAACGACATCATCCACATCACCATCGCGTTCATACGGCACCTTCGGGCTGAAAACCCACTGGTCACCTCTTCTAAGTACTTTCGTTGGGTCTTCCCTGTCCAGCAGTGCAAGGCCAAGACGGTAGATGCATCCTGCCGGTGTATGCCTAACACCATGATATAGAATCAGCCATCCCTCAGGCGTTTCCAAAGGCGGCGGTGACAAACCGATTTTATTCGCATCCCACCATCCGCCCTCTCTGGCTTTAAGAACGATTTTATGATCACCCCAATGCCTCAAATCGGGAGAGAAGGAAATCCAGATATGCGCTCCCATCCATCCGGTGCCAACCGGTCGATGCAGCATCGCCCAACGGCCGTCAAATCGGACAGGGAATAACGCGGCGTCCTTATCATCAGGAGGCATGACAGGACCAAGCCTGTCGAATGTTTTGAAATTCCTTGTCGTCGCAAGTGAAACAAGAGGCCCGCCATGAGAGAACGCAGTGTATGCAATCGCCCAGAAATCCGAACCCTCGATTCGAGTTATCCTCGGGTCCTCAATTCCCCAGATTTCCTCGGGATGGTCTTCCGGTTCAGGCGGCATCGTAGGCTGTGAATCGATTTTCCAATCGGTTATGCCATCATTTGAGCGTGCTACAGTAAGATGAGAAAATCCGCGATGGTCCTCCACTCTGACAAGAAGAAGATAATCATCCTCAAATTTAGTTGCTCCGGCGTTGAAGACTGAATTGCACGGATAAGGCCAGTCCTCTACTGTCAGCAGCGGATTATGCGGGTGTCGCTTGAAAAGTTCGCGAAACATTGCGTTGGGCATCAGTTAAACCGTCCATGTTTATAGAAATAATAGCTAAAATAAGATCATCGTTAAAATGAAATTATTATTCATCAGGGTTAATTCCCCCTTTATGTATTTCGAGATTTAAGCGCAAATCCTTAATGCTATTTAATCATTATATATGCATACAACCAAAGTAAAAAAAGAAAATCCTCTTCATGCAAATCATGAAGAGGATTTTCCAGCCAGTAAATCCATCTAAATATCAATGTTGTATTTTCAATTATTGGTAATTCCCCTGAGTGGAAATTACTTGCCTTTTAAAGCAACTTTCAGCTTGCCAATTCTCTTGAAACGACTATCACGGCTGACCATAGATGAAACAATCGCGCGATATTTCACTCCACCAAGTCCCGGGTGTTTCTTGTGGACTTTCTCGGCAAGATCATCGACCAGAACCGGTTGTTTCATTGTGCGAAGCACATCTTTGATAAGTTCGCCAACCGGAGTGGCGTATTTCTTTCTAACAACTTGTTTCTTCCTTCTTCCATTTTTCGGTGGGCGGCCACGTCTCTTGACAGCTTTACCGACTTTACCAGCTTTGGCAGTTTTTTTAGTGGCTTTGCCAGGAGGCCTTCCGGGTTTACGTTTTCTGGTTTTTGCAACACCGGAAATGTCCTCCAGCCCCATGACTTGCTCAATGATCCCCTCTCTCTTTTTGATCTCAGCATTGAGCCTTTTGATTTCAGTCTGGAGATCATTTATTAATTCACGTCTGCCCATTTTTCACCTCTGCGGCTGAATGATTAAATAAAATACCTGGCGCAAGTATAACATAATTAATGAAATTGAAAATAATTGTACGAATTAAATACGGAATTTATATGTTGTTTTGCATATTAAGATGCAAAAGGCAATTATAAATAAACGCGGGTTTGTTCGTTGTTCGTTTTAGACAATACAACCAGATGCCAGAGTTGAGGAGGACGTTTAAAGGATGTGAATATCGGTCTATTGGGTAAATGCAAGAGCGCAGCAAGGATGCTGAAGCGAAAGCTCTCTCCTCGACAGCGTGGATTAAATTCATCTGGCCTAATCATCAACACAGCAACTTACAGATTCTTCGCTACGCTCAGAATGACAATGTTCCGCGCATAATTCTACGATCTGAGACAGACACCAGGCAGCGCCACTTCGCAGGACTCATTGTATTATTATTAGGCTAACATTTTCAGAATTGAATATTGTGATTATTAAACTTTGCAGTAAATACATTGTACAGAAAGAAACTCCGCCAACAAATCAGTCGGCTGGATTAAGGATTTGTCGAATCGCCTGGGGTATGTTCGCTATGATTTCATGAACCTGAGTTGCCGGTGTTGGATTTGTTAATTCACCCGCGAGCCTGTTAATTCTGCATGCGGCAACAGAAGCTTTGGCTATATCCATGCCGGAATAAATCAACGCCGATACAAGCCCCGTGATTGTGTCGCCTGTTCCCCCAATCGGCTCCATGTATTCCACATCAGGCTCGTTAATTGTCTCGACTATTTTACAGCCGTGTACGATGAAATCCGTTTTACCTTTAACAATCATGAATCTCGAAGTATTTTCATAATCGTACGCCTGTTTAACTTTTTGAGGAATGTCCATGTCATCCTGTAAAAGGAAACCGCGAGTATAAAACGGATGCGGCGCTTCGTTGTCAGCAAGAAACGCTATTTCTCCCGCATCGGGTGTGAAAAGATCATAATCAGCCGCATGTCCGCTCATCTTGGCGACATACATGTACCCCGCATCAGCAATCAGTTTTGGTGCAGGATTCAATGATTTCAATACTGTCAGTGCCTTATTGTGAAGATTAACTTCCGGCTGAATATAATGAAACGTAATTACTTTTGCGTTCAGAGAATCAGCATTATTAATCAGGTGGGAATATAATTTCCTGCTGCCATTCCCATTGCCATTGTCGCCGATGACAAGCGCAATCGGTGGTGGAGTATTAAACAACCGCGATACCTGTACCGAGGCTGCAATAAGAGAACATGTTCCGCGGTTGATATCAAGTTCATTGTCATCCACAAACAGTTTGCCGCCATCAAGGCGAACATTGCCACTGATAAGCGGTAGGTTTTCTTCCGGTACTGTTCCGACAATTATATTCATAATCGCATTAAGACTCCTCGTTCATGCATATTCGAACAAGTTCATCATACGCCAGTTGCAGAGCGTAGCCGCATAATGTCGCGCCGAATTCCACAGGCTGGGGCGCGTTACGTAAATTCGCGCCGACCATCAGTTTAGCTAAAAAAGGCACATCGGGGCATCCGCCACCGGATACATTTACAATTTCAAGAGAGTTTTTCTCGACTGTCATTTTCATATTCGCTGCCCTTACCATTATGTAATCCCCATAATCCCTGACATGAAAAAGGTTAACGGGTTTCAATAGAGGCCCATTAACCGGCACAAATTCAATCGGTTCAAGATTGTGTTTTTTAAAAACTCTCTGAATTTCAAGAGCCTGACTCAGGGAAACCTTAAGAACCATGTCGCATCCGGTTTGTATTTCAGGAGGAGGTCCCATGACCTTGACCGGGATTCCCTCCTTTTTAAGCGCCGATTCAGCCTGGATTACCTCAGTCGTGCTTTCAAACACGACAAGGCCATATTCGATATTATGTTCTGTTGCGATTTTTGTCTTTTTAGCCAGGAACATGATTAATCCTTTCTGAGGACAATTTTGAAATCATCGCCGTCGATATCCACGCTTTCAAGATTCCATCCCCGATTTTCAGCGGCGCGAATAACGTTTTCCTTTGATGTTTCATTATCGACCAGTATGGTAATCGTCCCATTTTCGAGTTCTTTTATCCTGCCGCGGATGATAATCACAGGCTGCGGACAGGACAAACCTCTTGCGTCCAATATATCAGTTGCATTTGTCATATTACGCTCCCTGTCAGGCTTTGACTTTTCCTTTCATTGTTAAGCCGACAATCACGCAGAAAATCATGCCGATAATCCATGCAGTCACACCATGCTCCCCTAGGCCGTTTGGTGAGCTTGCAAGCGCGAAGTTATGCGCGAACGCCGCGCCGACAATCATGCCGATTACAAATATTCCGGCGTCAGTATCACCCTCACCTGACATGAAACACTGACGTCCCGGACATCCACCCGCCAGGGCAAACGCAAGTCCTGCAAGAACCATTCCGGCGAAATTCCAGAAATGAAGCGTATGCGCGACAGGCTGCCCCTCGAATCCGGGATTGAACTGTCCGACTATCAGATTTGTAATTGTTGCCACGACCAGCAGAGCGATAAATCCGCCAAGCAGATGGGTTTGCCCAAACAGAATAAAATCGCGCAATGAACCCATCGTGCAGAATCTCGATCGCTGCGCGAGGAACCCCACCATGAGCCCGATAAGAAGCGCAATCACGAGTGGTGCGAATGCTGCTCCGGGACCTGTTAGTGAATACCAGAGGACGCCGTTCTGATAGGCTTTTCCCTCAAATCCCTCAGCCACTCCGACTGGTGGATAGATTATTCGTAAAATCAGGAATCCAAGCATCGTAACTGGCAGAATCCATCCGGCGAATGAATTCATCCTGAGACTTCGTCCGAGAGTGTATCCATTTCTGAAAAACATCGTGCCAATCCAGATACCGAAAACCAGTCCGATAATTGCTGGAACGGCATTCCAGTCGCCGCCAGCAAGCCTGAGTACGGCACGCCACGGGCATCCGAGAAAAATGAGTGAGCCGATCATTGCAAACGCGCCAAGGAAAAAACGAATGAGCGGCGAGGATCCTCCGCGTGGTTTGAACTCCCTGAAAATCAGACCCGCAATCGTCGCTCCCAGTATGAAACCGATTATCTCAGGCCTCATGTATTGGACAACAGCGGCGCGATGAATTCCGATTGCTCCGGCGATATCACGGTTGAAACACGCGACACAGATTCCCATGTTCCCCGGATTGCCGAGTTTCTGAAGTAACGGCGCGAGTATCCCGATTATCACACCGACAAGGATTATTCCCCATCGTGTCGCAAATATGTTTCTAATGCCTGTTCGCATTGCATCACCTGACAAATTAAATTCATGTCATCCATGAATTACGATACACAAGCAATGCCTATATGTCCAACTGGAATATTTTATGGAATGATGGTTATTTATCGGAAACGCCGATATGAAGATTTACCCGGTGAGGGGGCATCGGGTTATATAACTCAATTGAACAAATTAACCGAGCCTCGAACGTTAGTGAGGGGTGGGTGGTTATTGTTATTACCCCTCAACAACGAGCCTGTCGGAAAAGGTTGCTTTTATATTCCATCCCCCCCTTAATCCCCCCGCGAGCGGGGGGAAATATTTTTGCATTTGCATACGATATACACGGTCTATACACTTGCGAAGGGAAAAGACAACATTCTCCCTCCCCGCTCGCGGGGAGGGTTGGGGTGGGGGTTTCTTGTTTGCGATATCTTTTCCGACAAGCTCTAACATTCGGGGGTCGGTTACTAAGAGATTTCATATTGGTTGCTTATTAACCTCAGCTGCCCAGAGTGAACTTCATTCCTGAGTCGACACATTATTTTTTTCTACTTCTCATACGTCTTGTCAAGAAGAAACTGCCTGAAGACACTGCACAAGGGCGACTGGGCGCGCCGCTTGTCGTGTATCAGGTAGAAATTACGATGCAGTTTCAAATTTTGTATTGGAACAGTTTTGATTTTGCCGCATTCAAGTTCGCTTTCGATTGACCATTTGGAGAGTATCGAGACACCAAGATTGTTCTTGACTCCCACCTTGACTGCTGTTGAACTTCCAAGAACAACAACGATGTTGAAATCCTTCAACGACAGATTTTGTGAATCCATCAGATGTTTATCTATAATACGTCGAGTGCCTGAACCAAATTCCCGAATGATAAAAGGCTCATCCTGCAGTTCCTTTATTGTTACTTTTCGTTTCGATGCCCATTTGTGTTCGGAATTGACAGCAAGAACAAGTTCATCATCCCACAATCTTTCGTTGACAATAAGTTGATTGCTCTCCTTTGAGCCAACAACCGCAATTTCAATGCAGCCATCCAGTATTTTATTGACAATTTTACGAGTGTCACCGATTTCCAGTTTGATCCGGATGTCAGGATGCAATTGCCTGAATTCGCCAAGATGCTGCGGCAGGATGAATTCACCGGGGATTGTGCTTCCACCAACGGAAATATCGCCTCGCTGTACGCCAAGAAATTCGTGTAACTCCAGGCACGCCTGCTCTTTATATGCCAGAAGTTCTTTGGCTTTTTTGTAGAGCATTTTTCCCGCGCTGGATGGAACAATCTGCCGTCCAAGGCGATCAAGGAGTTTTATGCCAACGATTTTTTCAAGATTGGCAACTCGTTCACTCGCGGATGCCTGAGTTATGTGAAGGTCCTCCGCGGCTTTTGAAAAACTCTTTAATTCAACAACTTTGCAGAATGTTTCGCACTGTTTGAGATTAAAATCCATCTCGTTGCAAAAATCCGGCAACTCTTTCCTGCTTCCTTTTTTCTTTTTCATTTTCCCTCCCCTGCTTATAAGCAGGTTGTTCAATCTTTAAATTAATCTAATTCAAATTGTACACTATTGAGACCTTTGCATAAGAATGGATTCCGGGTCAAGCCCGGAATGACAGTAGCTTGTCATTCCGGCGAAAGCCGGAATCCATTCTTTTTCGCTAATAAAAGTTAGCATCATTTCTTACTTTTTCAGAGGTCTCCTATAATCAATAAATAATGGGAGATATATCTTCTTCCCGAATTAAAAATCAAAATAACACAATATGCGACAACCTATTCCTTCACCTCAACGTTACGCATGAATCCAAGCAAAAATACCGCTATTGCAAGAGCAACAATCGAAACAATCACCTGGATTGTTACTGATGACGTTGCGACCAATAATCCCAGGACAACCAGAATCGCGGCAACGAGATAGATAATAACCGCAGTTTTTGGTATTGAGTGCCCAAAGGATTGAATAACAAGCGCGAGATGATCAGGCGAACCTTCGAATACTCCTATTTTCTTTTTTAATCGTCTCAGAACAAGCAGAAACACCTCAAAAATGGGAATCGCGAGAATAATCACAGGCGCCATTGTTTTTGGCGATATAGGCTCATGCCCAAACAATTCGAAACCAAGATACGCAAGCGCAAGCCCCATTACAAGAGAACCGTTGTCGCCGAGAAATATTTTCGCCGGATTGAAATTGAAATATAGAAACGCAAGGTAACATCCGGCAAGAGCGCCGGCAAGGGGAATAAGTTCTGGCCTGCCCATCAAGGCTGCCAGAATGAAAAATCCCAGCGATGCAAACAAACCGATTCCCGATGCAAGGCCATCCATTATGTCTATTAAATTGATAGCGTTGATTATTCCAACAAACCACAAGAGCATCAGGAAATAATCGAAAACGGGATGAATATCAAATCCGGGTTTGAGTTTGAAGATCAAAATGAAAGCGACAACCAGGATAATTTCCGCCAGGCCCTTGAACTTGAAACTTAGCCCTTTTAAATCATCATAGATTCCCATGATAAAAATCGGCATTGTTCCAGCGAGCAGTTTAAGGAAAAAAGAAATCTGGTTTGTTTGAATCATCACCACTGCAAGAGCTATCAACAAGGAGAAGTAAACCGCGATTCCGCCAAGGGTCGGCTTAGCCACCTTGTGAGTCGCGATTATCGGATTAGGGTCGGCATGAAACGCGAAACGCATGCACAACCAGCGAACAGCCGGTGTCAATACTACCGTTGATACAAACGCAATTATAAAAGCCAACACACAATCAGGCATAAGCGAATCCATAAATAAAATTTAAAGACGCATTATAACAAATTAAGTCGCATGACAGAAACACTAGCAACTATTGTGTCCGAATAAGTTAGAGGGCAATTACCGGATTGCTGATTAAAGAACCTCACCCCCCAGCCCCCTCGCCACGAGTGGCGAGGGGTCGGGGGTGAGGTTCTTTATTGTGGAGCATTCTCAGTTTTACCTGCTTTCGTTTAATTTAACCTTGACACTTAAATGCCGACTCATATAATAACCGGGAACATCTGTAAAGAACGGATAGAAACATCCGTGCTCCCGTAAATAGATTTCGGGATGGTGATATTCTTAAATGAAAGATGATATTGACATTATGATTGTCAACGAGGTCGCACAATATTTGCGAGTACCGGTGCCGACCATATACAAACTTTTGCAGGAGGGCCGCCTGCCGGGATTTAAAGTCGGCAAGCACTGGAGAATACGCCGCTGTGACCTTGAACAATACGCGGCGCAGTCATCCAACAGCCAGGTGGGGTCGGGCTGATTTATCACCCCGCTTTCCCCGGTTAATGAAAAACCGGACTGCAAGCTATGCAGGTTATTACAACCAGCATGAGCTAGTGCATTATCTTTATTTAAAGCTCAGGAGAAAACACGCTAATGTTCAAACCGCCGGAACCGTTAAACTTCATCGAGATCGATAAAAAGATCCTTGCGTTCTGGAAGGAATCCGACGCATTCAATAAACTTGTTGAGAAAAATCGCGACAGTGGAAAGCGATATTCATTTCTGGACGGGCCCATTACGGCGAATAATCCGATGGGCGTTCACCATGCGTGGGGACGCACTCTGAAAGATATCTACCAGCGTTTCATGGCGATGCGCGGATACCACCAGCGATACCAGAACGGGTTTGACTGCCAGGGATTGTGGGTGGAAGTCGAAGTCGAAAAATACCTTGGGTTGGATTCAAAAAAAGATATTCTAGATTTCGGACTCGATAATTTCTCGAAAGCATGCAAGGAACGAGTGCTTAAATATTCGAAAACAATCACAGAGCAGTCTGTCGCGCTTGGGCAATGGATGGATTGGGGCAACGATTATTTCACCATGACCGACAGAAATATCGAATCGATCTGGACCTTCTTGAAAAAGTGCAGTGAGATGGGATTGCTGTACAAAGGGCATCGCCCGATGCCGTGGTGCGCCAGATGCGGGACATCGCTGTCCCAGCATGAAATGCTTGACAGTTACAAGGACATGAAACACGATTCGGTTTACTTGAAACTGCCAATCACTGATAAACCCAATGAATTCATGCTTGTCTGGACAACAACCCCCTGGACTCTAACCGCCAACACCGCGCTTGCGGTTCATCCGAAATCTGAATACGCAAAAGTAAAACAGAATGGCGATGTTCTTTATTTAAGCGTTGATGTTCTCCACAAGCTTGATGGGGACTATGAAAAACTTGGCGTTGTTATGGGAAAAGAACTAATCGGACTTCATTACACAGGGCCATTCGATGATTTCGAAACTCAAAAAGCAATCGACCATAAAATTATCGCGTGGGACATGATCGGCAGTGAGGAGGGCACCGGCGTGGTTCATATCGCGCCCGGATGCGGACTTGAGGATTATGAACTCAGCCAGATTAAGGAAAACGATATTGGAACGGTAACGCCGATTGATGAAGCCGGTGATTATGTCGATGGTTTCGGCGATTTCACCGGGAAAAACGTCGCGGATATCGCGCCGGCTGTTTTTGAACATCTCAAGAAAAAAGGATTCATGTATAAAACCGAGGAGTATGAGCATCGCTATCCGACATGCTGGAGATGCAATGCTGATCTTGTTTTCCGTCTTGTTGAGGAGTGGTTCATCGCGACTGAGGAACTGAAACCGCGCCTGTATAAAGCGAATGCGACAATCAAATGGTCTCCGGATTTTTTGAAAAAGCGCATGGATGACTGGCTATTCAACATGGGCGACTGGTGTATCTCGCGAAAACGATTCTGGGGACTTCCACTGCCGTTTTACTCATGCTCGTGCGGTGAAATAACAATCATCGGAAGCAAAGAGGAACTCGCGCAAAAAGCCGGTATAGATTTGAACGATGTCCCTGAAATGCACAGGCCGTGGATTGACGAAATTGAAATCGCATGCCCGAAATGCGGCAACAAAGTGAAAAGGGTTCTCGATGTCGGCGACTGCTGGCTGGATGCTGGAATCGTTCCCTTCTCCACGATGTCCTATTTCACTGACCGTGATGAATGGAAAAAATGGTTCCCCGCGGAACTGATTATTGAAATGCGCGCGCAGGTGCGATGCTGGTTCTATTCCATGCTGTTCATGTCTGTCGTTCTGGAGGATTGCGCGCCATACAAGATCTGTATGGCTCACGAGAAAGTGGGCGATGAATCCGGGCAGGAAATGCACAAAAGCTGGGGCAATGCAATCTGGTTCGATGACGCTGTTAAAATCATGGGCGCCGATGCCATGCGCTGGATTTACGCCGCCCAGCCGAAAACAACACCGCTGAGATTCGGATACAGTCCGGGCAAGGAAGTTGTTAAAAAATTCCTCCAGTTCTGGAACTGTTATAGTTTCTTTGTAACATACGCCAACATCGATAAACCAAAGTTTGAATCATGGGACAAACCGCCGAAGGAAGTGTCATGCGACCTTGACCGGTGGATTATTTCACGCATGCAGAGTTTCATTTCCAGTACTTGGAAAAATTACGAGGAATATGAAATCAGCGCGATTGTGCAGTCATGCGAGGCGTTCTGGGATGACCTTTCAAACTGGTACATCCGACGGTCACGCAGGCGACTGTGGAAAGGTGAATTTGACGCTGACAAGCAAAGCGGTTACGATACGCTCTATTACTGCCTTGTTGCGACCATTCGACTGCTCGCGCCTATCATTCCTTTTGTTACTGAGGATATGTACCAAAATCTTGTGAGAAGCAATTATCCGGACGCGCCTGAAAGTGTTCATCATACCGAGTATCCAATAGCCGATGACAGTTTGTGCGATAGTGAACTGGAAGATCATATCGCGAAAATGCGCGCCGCGGTTTCGCTTGCGCTTGCGGCACGGCAACGATCAAAAATGAAAGTACGGCAGCCTCTCGCCGCAGTTTATTTTGTTATCTTAGACGATAGCAAGGAAGCGATTGAACGTTTCAGCGATGATGTGCTGTCTGAACTTAATGTAAAGGAAATCAAATTCGTTGATAATCCCGATGAACTGCTTGATGTAAAACTCATGATTGACCTGAGAAAAGCGGGACCTGTTTTCGGAAAAAATGTCAACGCTGTGAAATCGGCAATGGAAGGGCTTGATTCCGCCACTCGAAATAACTGGGTGGGAAATCGGGGCGATATCGAGATTCAAGTAAACGGTGAATCTGTTACTGTGCCTGAGGATATGATTCTGATGGAAAAAGTCGAGGGAGAAAGATTCGTTATAGAAACCGACGGGCAGATTCACGCGGCTCTCGATACTGAATTGACGGATGAACTCAGAATGGAGGGATTCGCGAGAGAAGCTGTCCGGCGAATCCAGGTGTATAGAAAAGATATCGGGCTGGATGTCGAGGACAGAATCAATCTGGCAGTTTGCGGCGATGACGCTTTAATGCGCGCTCTTGACAGCATGCGGAAGTATATCGCCGAGGAGGTTCTCGCGCAGAAATTTGAGATTTCAGATTCACTAAGCGATGGAAAGGAATTTGAATTCGGGGGCATGAAACTTACAGTATCAATAACAAAGGTTTAACATCATGAAAAAAACAACTTTATATGGATTGTTTCTGCTCCTCCTGCTTGCAGCGGGATGCGCGACTACCAGCACAACGCCGTACATTCCGGTTGATGTGCCAACACAGGAGGAACTGGACCACCTGCTTGGCAACTGGTCAGGACTTTCCGAAACGACAACCGGACTGCTCGATGAAGTTGACTTGAGTTTCTTTGAGAATAACGAAAATATCCTTGTCTCAATTTACCTGAACGATACTTACATCTATGACGCCCACGTTGAGTATGACGGCGACAATATCCTGTTTTCCTCATATAACATAACCGGCGACTTTGGCGAGTTTGACGGGGTAATTGATCACGCTCAACTTGTGTTCACAGGCACGTTTTACTACCAGTCAGGCATTTCATTTAGCGAAGGCACGTTTGTAATCGATAAGCTTTAGTGTCATGTAACCCGGCATCCCTTTGCCGGGGCATTGCGTGAATCGACAATCATTTTCCCGGTTAGTGAGAAACCGGGCTACAACAATTAAACCAGTAAACTCTTAAGAGGTAACCATCATGAATCGAGATGAAGCGCTCCTATTTGTCAGAGAGAATATCAAAACGGAAAATCTGGTTAAGCACATGCTCGCTACGGAAGCTGTGATGCGCGCGCTTGCAACTGAACTGGGCGAGGATGAAGCCCGGTGGGGAATCGCGGGGCTTGTCCATGATGTTGACCTTGATATCCTCGGTGATGATTTATCCCGCCATTCTCTTTTAAGCGCCGAGATGGTAAAGGAAAAAGGATTCGATGATGAAATCGTTCAGGCAGTCGCGGCGCATAACGATGTTCACGGGCTTGAGCGTGAATCTAAAATGGCAAAAGCGCTTTACGCCTGTGACCCTCTGACCGGATTGATTACAGCATCAGCGCTGGTCAGGCCGGATAAAAAGCTCGAGTCAGTCAAACTAAAATCAGTCAGAAAGCGATTCAAGGAAGCCCGATTCGCTGCCAATGCCAGCAGAGATCAGATGAAAACATGCGAACCTGAACTCGGGATTGAACTCGCGCGCTTCATCGAGATTGGCCTGGCAGCCATGCAGGGAATCGCGGATGACCTGGGGTTGTAGTGTAAATTCCCAGGATAAAAAAACCGGGCTATATGCCCGGTTTCGTATTGTTAATGATTGCAACTTTCATTTAATAAACATCGTATTTGCCTTCGCCAAGCCCAAGTTCTTTTACCGTAACCCTGTCTGAGCCATTATCAAACCGGCATTCAGCAATCATCTTCATCCGCATTTTTTTATCAATCTTTTTTTTCTGGAAGATATGCAGATGATATGTCTGTTCAAGTTTTTTGTTGTCTCTCATTCTTACACCAAACAGCTTTGTTATGGCTTTGGCAAAATCCTTGAGTCCTTCTGAAGTGTATTCATCAATCATGAACACTTTCATCGTGTTTTCGAATATGATGATTTTTGTAATCATCGCAAGTTCATCACTGAATTCCTCTTGAAGGCCATCCTTCACTTCCTGAATAATAATGTCATGCAACGGGTCTTTGGCAAGACACCCAGTGAATGCTCCGGCAACAATGATGAATATAATCATAAGAAAAGAAATTCGTTTCATTTCAACCTCCGGTATGTTGATATCACTGGATATTATAAAAGATTGCGCAAACGATGCAACTATCAACAAGGTGATATAATATTCTGGGAGAAAAACAAATCATGTACTGCCCATTCTGCGGACTTGAAATACCAGATCACGCATCGATATGCACACACTGCAGTTCCAGTATAAATCTGCCTGCGGAGCTTACCGAGGGCAATATCAAGCGAATCAGAAACAGGTACCATCAGATTCATGGCATTAAAACCATCAGTGCGGATGAAGCGTTTAAAAAGGAAATTCGTTCGGCAATCATCCCGGCGCTTTACTCAAGCCGCGTTGTCGCGTTTATTTTCGACTGGTTGATAATCGTTGGATTGGCTGTTTTTTCAATGAACCAGTTTGCGCAGATAAAAGAGTTCATCCCGTTCACGTCGATTTTAGGAGCGTTTGTCTATTTCACATTTTTCACTGCAATCAGCGGACGGACAATCGGGAAGATGATTGTTGGGATACAGGTTGTTGGCACGGACAGCGTCAAGCCACCGACACTCCTTCAGGCAATTAGCAGATCCATCACATCTGTTTTTTCTTTTCTGTTTCTTTTCGCGGGTGTAATCGCGCCGTTTTATGACTACCGCGGAAAAGCATGGCACGATAAGTTCTCAAAAACGCTCGTTATCTATAGAAGATAGCAGAGAATATTTGGGAAAGGTTTGCATCCTTGCAAGTTCCCCCCACCCCAGCCCTCCCATAAGCGCTAAGTTAAACTTTTCGCTGCTTGGTAGTATTCACCCAATCCCTGACCGATGAATCATCCGAGCCCCGAACGT
>CBDURE010000016.1:0-41321 GCA_965369605.1 uncultured bacterium | reverse complement strand
GAAGGGAAAAGACAACATTCTCCCTCCCCGCTCGCGGGGAGGGCTGGGGTGGGGGCTTCTTGTTTGCGACATCTTTTCCGACAGGCTCTTTCGCGGGAATGACAGGAGTGCTGATGCACCCGGCTTTCCGGCAAGGGTGCCGAAGCTCCCGGTGTTTTGGCAAGGGTGTCGAAGCTCCCGGCAGGTTAATCTATTTGGATTTGCGGTTTTTGTTATTATTTGTAATCCATTGTTTCTGAGGGTCGCCGCGGGGGATTAGCCTGAATCGGTCGATGAGGAAATCGGTGATGAGGAGCAGCGCAGCGATTACAAGGAACCAGTGAGCCAGATCCTCCTTGCGGGTCATTAGTCCTGATTTGAATTCAGCTTTGGATGTACGGTCGAATTTGAGAAAAACAGCGTTGGCGTCGCTGAGTTTCTCGATGAAAAACGCTTTTCCATGAGTGATTGCAGCGACTTCCTTAAGCGTTGATTTGTCCAGTTTGACTATGACAGGTTGATTTTTATATGACCGTGGGATAAGGCGATTGAAGAAATCGCGTTCGAATAATCTGGTGCCCTCCTCAGTTCCGATACCGATCGTGTAAATCCTGACGCCGTCCATTAAGGCTTCCCTTGCGGCTTTTGTTGGAGTGGAACCCTTGTTGTTTTCGCCATCGGTGAACAGAACGATTGCCCGTCCGTGTTCGCCCTCGAATCTGGTTAATGTAAGCGTGATGGCGTCGCCGTAACCTGTTCCCGGGCTGGATGATGATTGATCGATTCGGACGCCATCGAGGAAAGTTAGCAAAGTGCCGTGGTCGAGTGTAAGGGGGCAGATGACGAACGGTTCGCCGGTGAAGCCGATTATGCCTATTCTGTCGTGTGGATGGCTTTTGATTATGGCTTCGGAGACTTTTTTCTGCACGATAAATCTGGACGCGCCGACATCCTCGACTATCATGCTTTTGGACATGTCGAGTATGAGGTAGATGTCGATGCCCTCGGATGAGGATTCCATTTCAATTTCGCCGCCTTTTGGTCGAGCGAGCGCGAGCAGCAGGCACGCCAGAGCGAGGGCAATCAGGATTGTTCTCGCCAGAGGCGCCCATTTTCGTTCCGCGGGCGCGATAATCCGCCACATTTTGTCATCGGCGAATTTGTCTCTGGAGCGTGCGCGGAGCTTGTAGAAACGCAATATCCACCAGACGGCGATGGGTACGAGTAGAAGGAGATAGAGGAGATTTTCGTTTTGAAATATCACTTATTATTCATTATCTCCAAGTTTCTCCAGAATCGTTTTTTTTGCTTCCACGATTTGCTTTTCGAAATCAGGTATTCCGGCCATTGATGCATACGGGAGTTTTGGCCGGATAATAATCAGGTCAGCTTTTGGGCCTCGTGTGGTTTTGTAATCCTTGATGATGAATTCGTGATCAATTGAAAGTTCCACACCGAGTATTTCAAAGCTTTCGCTTATTAGGCTTAACGGGTTTGTTGGCGGTGAGGTATCTTTCGACCAGTATGCCACTTCCATTGCAACGATGAGAAGATCTCTTTTCTCGCGGCGCATGTTTACATCCTCAAGCCATCGAATGAAGGGTGTTCGAATTGGCAGGTGTTCCGTGATGCCGCCATCAAGGTAGTATTCATCTCCTATTTGCTTGGGCCAGTAAATGCCGCTCATGGACATCGATGCCCTGAGAATGTCAGCAAGGTCGCCATCAGTGATGTTTTCATCAAACAGGTCATTCTCTGATTGCATTAGATGGCGGACATTTCCATCATTGGTGATACTTAAAACTGCTTTTTGATACCTTTCGATGTTGTATGCGATAGCGTGGAAGTCAGAAAGGTTTACCAACGGGTTTGGCTGGCTGGCTTTTTGTGCCAGTTCTCGAATGTGATTCTCAACTTTCATTCCGGGAAAGAATCCGGCGGTTTTCAGTTTTTCTTCGCCGAGCAAAACGCTTATCTCTGATTTGATAGATTTGATATTGAAGAGGTCGAACATCAGGCTGAGGCTGATATCATCGAGTGCATCGTCAAGTTGCCTGATGCTTAACCCACTTGCCCATAAACCACCGACAATAGCGCCAGCGCTTACTCCATAAAGCTCGTCAATCTTCATGCCGAGTTTTTCAAACAAGCTTAAAAAGGGCAGATGGCATGCGATTTTTAATTTACCGGAACTTAGCGCGACAACGAATTTTTTGTTCTTTCGATGGCGTATGAAATCGGTGAATTCATCCGGATTAAACTCCCAGATTTCATCTTTGCGAGGCTTGGATGAGCTCTTTGTCAATCCCGCCAGTTTCTGTTTAATTGATCTACGCATTTTAAATAATCCTCCTGAATCGTCCGGTGAAAAGGAACATCTCGAGGAAAAGGAAACAGAGTCCGGGGATGAGGAAATATCTGTAGAGTTCGTTATAGACAGTGAACTCGCGGGTTTCAATTTTGTGTTTTTCCAGCTGCGCGATTTCCTGGTAGATTTGCCGTAGTGATGTGTTGTCCGTAGCGCGGAAATATCTGCCGCGTGTCAAACTGGCGATTTTTTGCAGTGATTCCTCATCGAGATGTGTTTTCATCAGCTGTGTTCCCTGATGGTAGTATTTTTTTCGCCCTTGCGCATCGTAATAGGGCACTGGAGCGCCTCCGGGAGTTCCCACGCCAATCGTGTAAATTCGGATATCCTTGTCGAAAGCGACTTTTGAGATTATCTCCGGGTCGATTCCCGTGTTGTTTTCGCCATCGGTAAGCAGAATAATAAGTTTGCTTTTCGCTTTTTCATCGACGAATTTATTTATTGCGTTTCCGATTGCGTCGCCAATCGCGGTGCCGTTAATCGGGATTGTTGCAGTGTCGAGTTCGGCGATGAGCTGCTCGATTATGTGATAATCAGTAGTGAGCGGACACTGTGTGAACGATTTACCCGCAAAAGCGACCAGTCCAAGGCGATTTCCCTCCATTTCACGGACGAATTCCCTTACGACACCCTTTGCAGCTTCCAGGCGGTTTGGGTTGAAATCCTCCGCGAGCATGGAGCCGGATACATCGAGGCAGAGGGTGATATCGACGCCTTCCGTGATTGTTTTTTCCTCGCCGCTGCCAATCTGCGGCCGCGCCGCCGCGATTATTATTAGAACAAGAGCGATGATGCGCAGTATCGAAACCAGTTCCCTGCGCCAGAAGACCGGTTTCCCTTTTCTGATTCGCTTGAATGTGTTCGAGGTCGGCAGGAGCATTGTGTAGTCAGGCAGTTTGTGCCTGAGGAAAACCGCGAGCAGCAAAAACGGGATGACGCCAATGAGCATGAGGGCTATTTTAAATCCGAATGTCAGCGACGTCGTTGCCCCCTTTCGCGTTTGCGGATGAAATCGAGAATTGGTTTTGAGATATCCTCGCGGGTTGTGAGTTCAATAATCGGTATGTGCAGGCGTTTGGCGACTCGCGAATGGTATTCGTTCCATTCGGCGATGGATTTCCGGTATGATTTGAGTGTCGATAAATCGTGCCCGTTCAGCAGGAAAACCTCGCCTGTTTCGGGGTCTTCAACTTCGATTACGCCGTCGAAATCCAGGTTAAGCTCCTGTTCATCGCGCGTTCGCACGAGGATTATGTCATGGCGGCGATTAACTGATTTCAGAGGTTTGTATAAATCCTCATCGGTTATGAAGTCGCTGACGATGAACACGACGCTGCGGCGCAGGTTGCGCTTTGCAAGAAGGCGAATCGCCTCGGTGATATTCGTACCGCCGCTTTTGGCTTCATGATTGATAAGATGATTCATCAGCTGGAAGAAATGCGCGCGCCCTTTTTTGATTGGCAGGGAGCGTTCGACCTCATTTGTGAAAAGCGACAGTCCGACCTTGTCCTGGTGCATTATCGCAAGGTACGCCATCGTGCCGGTGAATTCTGATATAAGCTGGCGTTTCGTTCGTCGGCGGGTTCCGAAATATCCGCTTTTGGAAATATCGACCAGGAACAAGACCGAGAGTTCACGCTCCTCGACATACTCCTTGACGTACGGCTCACGCATCCGCGCTGTTACATTCCAGTCAATCAGGCGGATGTCATCGCCCTCGATATACTTGCGCACCTGGGAAAATTCAATCCCGCGCCCTTTGAACGCGGATGAGTACTCGCCGGCATAGAGAGTGTCGATGCGGTAGGAGAGTCTGAGCTCGAAATTCCGTATTTGTTTTATGGTCGCGGCATCAAGCATAAGTTTCACTTCTTCCAAGGCTAATTATACGATACTTGGGGGGCGGGTTGCGGTTTGATTTTTGTGAAAAGAAGGAGGGGATAAGTTTAGGTTTTAGGGGAGGCAATGATTCAGAGGGATAGGAGGAAATCAACTAAATTATCTACGTTAGTGGAGGGATTTGACGTTTCGTCATTATTGTTGTCCAAATGGTATTTTCGAAGCTGCATCGCAAATTGCTTTGCGATGTCTTGTCCAGGTTCGAGGATGATATAGATTCCCTTTTTTGATTTGTCATAATCTTTAATGTATGTTTTCAATTCACTTTTTGTCTCGGATGAAGATAAATGTGATGTTGTATATTTATAATGTAAAAGGAACCACAGTTCAAAACATGGGTTTGAGAATGCAACGTTAAAACCAGCGCGTTTCATTTTCTGAACGATATCATTTATATTTGGACGATCATCGTGATCAAGTACACACCAGATATCATCGGGCTCGTCTTTCTCTTTTAAATACATGCCATATTCAAGCATGTTTTTGGGATTTGCTCCGAACTTGTTTCCCGGGATAATTTCAATCTTGGCGTTGCATCTGCGTTTTTTTGATCTGATAGCCTGGAAATAATTCCATTCGGTTTCCTTGCCTTCACAGATGATATAAATCAATCGATTGGGGGTACGATTTTGCCTTTTTCTTCGAAAATCACGATTAGAATGTTTTCCTCGTCCTTTTTTCAAAATGGAAGTTCTCCTATGAATGGAACTGCGCCGTAGCGTCCTTTTAGATATCCGGTTCTGAAGTTTTCGTGTTTACGCGGTTTGAAATCCCAGAGGGAATATAAATCTGTAGCTCCGGATTCACTCTTTTCAGTGAACCAAATTTGGTCGCGGCGGAAGAGGTCGGCATCAAGAAGGCTGCAGTCGTGAGTTGTGAAAATTAGTTGGGGAGAGAGTCCCTTCTCCTTTATATTATGAATCTGTTGAAGCAGGAACCTTGTGAGGTTGGGATGCAGACTCCTGTCCAACTCATCAATAAAAAGCACAGAATTATTTTTTAAAGAAGATATCCATGGTCCTAGTAAAGAAAAAAACCTGATTGTGCCGGCTGATTCATCAGATAGCATGTCAAATTCAACTGTATCGTGTTTACTTCCTTTCGAGGTCATTTTATGTGTTGTGCTTACTCTGTGAGATAAGAAATCCTGAACTTCTTTTGGCACGTCTGACATGAATTCAGATTGGTTTGTTCCGGGCAATCCCATTAATTCAAGTTGCTTTTCAAAAGGCATTTTTGAATAACCGAAATCAATAATTCCCAAATCTGCTTGTTTGAGCATTAAGAGCACAGCAGCTTTAAAGTTTTCATCATTTTCACACTGAAACATAGTAATAACCGCATCTGAGAAAAAGCCTTGAACAATTTCAGGAACATATCGAGTATCTTGAATGTAAAGGGAAAACCAGTTGAAAACCGACTTGGTGGTTGGGTTGTTAAACTGCTGAGCTACAGAAAGGAAAAGAGCATTGTCTCTTGTTTTTTCCTCAAGCTGTTTTTTATCGCCTTTCCAGCTTGGACCAAAATCGTATTTATATTCTCCATCAGAATTGATTTTGCGTTGAAATAATAAACGTGGACGTGATTTCCTTGCAGCTGTCAGCCATTCCTCATGCACCTTGTTTGAATCAGCAGAAAAACCATAGATATATCTTTCGTCATCATGTATAAACACAATTTCGAACTCAGAAGGCTTTGATGAAAATGCTGAATCAAGTTTGAATGGCGTAACATTTATTTTATTACCGGATTGAAGTTTCGTCGCGGATTCAATAACCATCCAGCGCATTATGCCTAATGCTTCGAGAAGATTGGATTTTCCTGATGCGTTTGCGCCATAAATCCCGACACTCTTTAACAATCTGAAATTGCGATTCTCAACCTCGAATGAATTTTCAGGATGAGTCGAATCACTGGAAGCAACCATGCTAAGAGTTACTTTGTCCTTTATGGACTTGTAATTTTTAACGCTGAACTGGACTAGCATTTTCTTTCCCCTAAAAAGGGTGATTTAATCATAATTAACTTTCTTGATTATTATCGCCATTTAATTGCTAATTATGCACATTTTCTGCATAAAATCAAGATAAAAGCAAAGAGCAACGCTTTTTAATCCAAGTTCTCGAATGTTTGAAATGAAAGAAACGGGACGTTTCTGACACAGCCGGCGGGACGCCAGCGCTACGATGGCGGGACATCAGCGCTACGATTTGTGGATTTATGATTTTTAACTATGTTGCAAACTAACCCGCGTTGCGTTAGAATTTTTTTCCTTCTTTAGAGGAGATGGCTTGAGTGTCTAATTCCATTCGGAGGTTTGATTATGGCTCGGAAAGTAATTGCTGATCGTGTATCGAAACTCGGTGGCGAGGGCGCGTTTGTCGTACAGAAGAAAGTGGCGATGCTTCGGAGGGAGGGGAAGAATATAGTAACGTGCCATATCGGGCAGCCTGACCGTCCGGCGCCGAAACCGGTTGTGGATGCCGCAATCAAGGCGCTTGAGGATGGCGATCATGGTTATACGCCGTCCGGGGGTAAACTGGAAATGCGGGAGACTGTCGCGGAGTGGCTGACCAAGACTCGCGGAGTGGAATACAACTGGGAGGAAATATGCATTACTCCCGGCGCGAAACCCGCGATTTTCCTGGCTCTCCTTGCGACAATCGAAGCCGGGGATGAGGTTATTTATCCCGATCCCGGGTATCCGACCTATGGCAGTGTGATTCCGTTTTTGGGCGCGATTCCGAAACCGCTTCCGCTTGTCGAGGAACTGGGATTCCGTTTCCAACTTGACCAGCTGGAGAAACTAATTACACCTGGCAAGACTCGAATGATAATTTTGAACTCACCGGAAAATCCCACAGGCGGAGTTTTGACTGAGGGCGATATGAAAGGCATCGCTGAATTGTGCCATGAGTATGACCTGCTTGTGTTTTCAGATGAGATATACAGCCAGTTGATTTATGGCGAGAAGCATCACTCGATAGTGCAGCAGCCGGGAATGAAGGAGCGTTCGATAATAATGGACGGGCATTCGAAAACGTACGCGATGCCGGGATGGCGTCTTGGATTCGCAGGCGGCACAAAAGAAACTGCGCGCGCGATGGAACTTCTCATGACGAATTCGAATTCGTGCGCGGCGAGTTTTACACAGACAGCGGGACGTCACGCCCTGATGATGGATCAGACGCCGGTCATTGAAATGAGAAAGGAATTCAGGCGTCGGAAGGATATGCTGGTTGAACGTATTAATGCGATTGATGGTATCACGTGCCATGATCCGGAGGGAGCGTTTTACGTATTCCCGAATGTCAGGAGTTTCGGGAAGTCATCGGATGAGATAGAGGAATTCCTGCTGACAGGAGCGGCTGAATTGGGCGTTGGAAAAGATCTTGGTTTGGATGGCGTTTCTATTTTGTCGGGTACGGCGTTTGGGCCATTTGGCGCGGGGTATATACGGTTAAGTTACGCTAATTCATATGAGAATCTTGAATTGGCGGTTGAGTTTATGAAAGAGGCGTTTGCGAAGTTGTGATGTTGTAGTGGTTGTAAATGTTGCGAATAAAGTTAGGCATTTCACCCACGCATCACAAAAAGACGTGACGTGTGGGTGGTACCCGGGTTTTTGCTTTAGCATATTTTCAATAACACCACGATAAATTGTGGTGTTATGGGGAAAGTTTCCCGATAAAAAAAGGTACTCGTGAGAGTACCCTTTTCTTACAATCTTTGAGTCAGGTAATTACTTACCAGCGATTGTTCGTTTGAGCTCGCTTCCTGGTCGGAAGAATGGAACCTTCTTTGCAGCGATCTTGATAGTCGCGCCTGTCTGCGGGTTCACGCCCTTTCGAGCTTTACGTTTTCGTACACCAAAGGTGCCGAATCCGATCAGTCGAACCTCATTGTTCTTCTTGAGGCTCTTCTGGATGTTACCTGTGAAGGACTCAATGGCCCTCTTCGCCTGTGCCTTAGTGATTTTGGCTTCCTTGGCGATGACATCGGTGAGTTCTGCCTTATTCATTTGTTCACCTCCCTGGTTATTCATTTACTGCATACCGGTGCTGGATTAAAGACTATATTCTAATAACGCCCCTCATCCCGCACCGAATGAGACTTAACAAAAATCCTGCGCAAGTATATTTGTGCTCATGCGGTTTGTCAAGCTTACATACCTGTTATCGGCATTGGATTCAGGTATTTAAGAGATAATTGCCTAAAAAAAAGGCTTGTAAATTACAACTTGGAGCATTAACCGCTCGCGACCGTTGTGATGACCGGAATATACCACCAGTCACCATTATAACATCCCTTGATTACAGGCGCCAGACGCATTTCGGTATAATTTATGTGGTTGCGTCGCCAGTTACCGATAAACACAGGGTATATGGGGCGCATGGGACGTCGGGCGCGCCAGGCAAATCGAGGAGATGCATATGTAATTTAGGATGGTAAATGTCGCATGCCCCAGATGGCGCATCAATTGCGCAAACGAATAGAAGAACATCGTATGATAAACAAAATATTGGTATATATCATATTCTAATGAAATGAAATTTGTGAAAAAAATATTAAAATATTTTTATCAAATATGATTTGAATGGCAAAATTAACCTCATTCGTGCCTCAATGCTTTACGCATGAACACAGACTGTGATAATATTCATCGAGAATTGTGAATTGATTTGTCTAATCAAGCGAGGTGCAGTTGGTGGATAAAATAGTATCTCTTGCAAAGCGAAGAGGGTTTATATTTCAGTCGAGTGAGATATACGGCGGGTTTGCAGCGACGTGGGATTATGGGCCTCTTGGGGTGGAATTGAAAAATAACGTGAAGAAACTGTGGTGGAACAGCATTGTTCGCTCACGGCTTGATGTTGTCGGGATGGATTCGGCGATATTGATGCATCCCGATGTCTGGGTGGCATCCGGGCATGTGGAGGGATTCACCGACCCGATGGTTGACTGCCTGACATGCAAATCGCGTTTTCGCGAGGACATGATGGAAAAGCCGGGACAATGCCCGACCTGCGGCGGGAAAGATTTGACAGAAGCGCGCATGTTCAACCTGATGTTCAAAACGGAAGCTGGCAGCGTTGAAGGCTCGACACAGGATGTTTATCTGCGGCCTGAAACAGCGCAGGGGATTTTCGTCCAGTTTAAAAATGTCATGACAGCATCACGCCTGAAACTGCCGTTCGGAATCGCGCAGATGGGCAAATCGTTCAGAAACGAGATAACGACTAAATCGTTTATTTTCCGGAGCAGGGAATTCGAGCAGATGGAGCTGGAGTATTTTGTCAAACCGGGAGAGGATGAAGAATGGTTTGATTACTGGGTTACTGAGCGTGACAAGTGGTATAAACAATACGGGATAAAAAGCGAGCATCTGCATCTTCGCGAACATGACAAGGATGAATTAAGCCATTACTCGAAGCGCACGATTGATGTTGAATATGATTTCCCGTTCGGGCAAAAGGAACTGGAGGGTATCGCGAATCGTACGGATTTCGATTTGAAAGCGCATATTGATAAAAGCGGAAAGGACCTTGTTTATTTCGATGAGCAGACTCGTGAAAAGATCGTGCCGTTTTGTATTGAAACGTCGGCGGGTGTTGACCGTACTGTTCTCACGTTCCTTTGTGATGCTTATGAAGAGGATGTCATTGACAACGAGGAGCGTGCCGTGTTGAGATTTCATCCGGCGATAGCGCCTGTGAAAGTGGCGATTTTTCCTCTGATGCGCAAGGAGCCGCAAATCAACATGGCGAAGGATGTTTTCGATTTGCTGAAAGGCTGTTTTAATTGCACGTATGATCAAGCCGGTTCAATTGGCAAACGGTATCGACGCCAGGATGAAATAGGAACGCCGTATTGTGTCACTGTCGATTTCGATTCAATCGAGGATGAGTCGGTTACAATCAGGAATCGTGACAAGACCGACCAGGTGAGGATTAAGGCGTCGGAATTGAAGAGCTGGTTCGATGGGAAGTTTGAGTAACCGAGCATCGAACGTAATAGGCTGTCGGGAAAGGTCAGCAGAACGAGAAATATTGTCATTCCGCAGGAAGCGGAGGAATCTCTCGTTGCGTTGTAAATATACTCAAATGGCTCGGGCGGCACCCGGATAGTGCGAAAGCACCATGCTAAAGCATGGTGTTAATGAAGATGGTTAGTAATTAGAAATTCATGAAACCGAGCCTCGAACGTTAGTGAGAGGTAGTGAATTTGAAATAGTATCGATACCACCCCTCACTCACGTCCGGGGCTTGGTTGATTTGTGTTAGTGAGCAATACGACATTGATTTGTGATAGCGGGCAATACACCAATGACATCAACAACAGTAAAAACATTTCCGCTTTATTCGTGGGATTTCATACGCGAAACAGCTGATATTTCCAATCCGACAGAGTTAATCAGCGCAATCGCGCGTAAACGCAATCTGCTTGATGCGACATCGGAATACCATTCACCGTTTCTGATGGGCGGTATGCAGTCTGCTGTTGAAAGAATCAGCAGCGCGTTGAAAAATCACGAGAAGATTCTGATTCATGGCGATTATGATGTTGACGGCATTGTTGCCTCGGTTATTCTGCATCGATTTCTGAAATCAGCCGGCGCGAATCCTCATATATACCTTCCAACACGCAGGGGGCAGGGATATGGCCTTGCTCTGGACGCGGTTGAGAAAGCGGCAAATAACGGTGTTTCGCTTATTATTACTGTGGATTGCGGAATAGCGGACTGGCGTAATGTGGAATATGGAAATGAAAAGGGAATTGATTTTATAATAACTGACCATCATCAGGTGCCAGACAAATTGCCGGATGCTGTGGCTGTTGTTCATGGCGCGATAGAAGGGGAGGCTTATCCATATCCATCGCTGTCGGGCGCCGCGGTTTCGTTTAAACTGGTTCAGGCGCTCTCGGAACATCTGAATCAACCGATAGACCCGCAGGAATACCATCCTTATGTCGGACTCAGCATAATAACTGATATCATGCCTCTTACAGGGGAGAATCGGCTTTTTGTGCGTGATGGAATAAAGGCGATTCATAAGGGTTTCGCGCCGCATATTGAGATTCTCGCGCGAGCTGGTGGATTCAAACTTTCTCAGATAGGAGCAAGGGAACTTGGATTTCATGTGGGAAGCCGTTTGAATGCCCCGGGACGCCTTGATTCACCTGTTCTGTCAGCAAAATTTCTGATGGAGAAAGATAAATCGAAGATAGCGGCAATCGCCGCGAGAATTGAAAGAGTAAACTCTGAAAGGCGCGAAATTCAGGAGGATGTAGCGCGCAAGGCTGTGAAACAGGCAAATCGGGAGAGGGAAGATCTCGTTCATGTATTGCGCGACCCGGATTGGCACGAGGGGCTTCTCGGCACAGCGGCATCTCGTGTAGTGGATGAAACCGGGCATCCGGCGATTTTGTTCACAAAGGGAATGAACGGTTTATGGAAAGGTTCGGGACGCTCGCCTGAGGGTATTAACCTGTATAGCCTGTTGTGTAAATCGAAACATATAATGGAACACTTCGGCGGACATCCAACAGCTTGTGGAGTCAGCCTTGCCGATGATAAATTCGATGATTTAAAAAAGCAGCTGGTGGAATGCGCCAAAGATAAATATCCCACAGGTTATCCGAGGAAGACTCTGGAAGTGGTATCGAAACTGTCAACATCGGATATCGATATGAAGTTTGTTGAAGATATGAAAGTGCTGGCGCCTTTTGGCATGGGCAATCGGGAGCCGTTGTTTGAGTTCGGAGCAATCGCGATGGAAAACGCGAATTTTGTCGGCGGCGGCAATCATCTTAAATTGGCTTTTAAAAGCGGGGGCAGAAAGCATACTGGTATTATGTTCAAGGTAAATGGTGTCAGGATAGGCGATATCATTGGGCGTGTTGTATCGATGGTTGCCACTCCAATTATCAATGAGTATATGGGCAACAGGAAACTGGAGTATCAGGTTAGGGACATTAAGCCGATTGCATGAATGTTGAGTTATTCGAGCCCTGAACGTGAGTGAGGGGTTGTTCCAATTATCATTCATGTTTGTCTATTATCGAATCTACCCCACACTTACGAGGGTGTCGGGAAAGGTATCGCAAATAAAATGCCCCCACCCCAGCCCTCCCCGCGAGCGGGGAGGGAGAGTGTTGTCTTTTCCCTTCGCAAGTGTATAGACCGGGTATATCGTTTGAATTGTAAAAAAACATTTCCCCCCGCTCGCAGGGGGATTAAGGGGGGGATAAGATATAACAACAACCTTTCCCGACAGACCCTTTCGCGGGAATGGCGTGTATTTCGCCCTGACATCACATTTGAAACACCTGTTTAAATGCACATCATTAAATTCCATCATTTAATTCCCTTGATTTATTCCACAGTTACAACGAAAATGAGCGGGTTGAATCTGGAAACTAAAAAGCAATCGGAAACGCGTTTCGGCATGAAGTCATTTGATCTCATTCCCATACTGGCGGCTGTGTTGGTATTCATGCTGAAATTGCAGCACTGTTCGCATCTTCTAAGCTGGTGGGATTCAGCCCAGTTTGCACTGGCGATTGAGCGCTACAACATACTGGAGCATCGGCCGCATCCCCCTGGATATCCGCTTTATATTCTATCTGGAAAACTTCTGACTTATTTCACACATAGTCCGAATCTTTCCTTTGTGTTAATCGGATTGCTTCTGTCCACAATCGCGGCAGTATTAATTCTCAAACTTGTGCGTGAAATGTCCGGCAGTTCACCAGTCGCATGGCTTGCCGCCGGACTGTATGCTTTCGCCCCGCTGACCATATACCACGAATTGAAAGCGCTGACATATATTTCAGGAGCGTTTTTCTCTGTTTTAGTCGCGTTTCTCGCATGGCGCATTATCAGCGGGAAAGAGAAAAACGCATGGAAACTTGCAATCGCGCTTGGACTAATGGGAATGGTACGGCCGTATGAATCAATCCTTCTTATCCCGCTGGCAATCTGGGCGGTGTATCGCCTCGGATATAAAAAGCTGCTGATGGCATCGGGAATTTACCTGCTTCTGCAAGCCGCGTGGCTGATTCCGGTCGCTTTGCTCAGCGGAGGATTTAAAGCATACCTTGCTGAACTGGCATCAGAAGGCGGAAAACATCAGCGTAACATCAGCGAGCTTTGTCAAAAACCGCTTGCGAAACTTGTTAAAAACTGGCGAGCGATTTATTTCTACCTTCGTGAGTCATTTCCCGGATGGGCGTTTTTCGCGATTATCCCACTTTTCAGCTGGCGTAGAAGAAAATCAAACGAGCTGCCGACATCAGCATTTTTCCTCTTATGGGGAGCGCCCGCGATTATCCTGTACTCGATTAATTATGTGAATTATCCCGGAATACCGTTGTTCATTTCACCCCTAATCGCGATTGTAATAGCTCTTGGCATCAATAAAGTCGCGGGATGGCTTTCATCGCTGCGTATTAAAATCGGCCATGCCGCATTAAATCGAAATGACATAATCAAACTGCTGTCTGTAATTATTCCCCTTCATCTTCTGATTGTGTTTTTCTCCCTGGATATTCTTGTTTTGGGCGAGAATCACAGGAAGTATGATCCCGATGGCTACAACTATCACAGGCTCTATGCAAGCGACGCTTATGTTATGTTGATGATTAAAAGCCTTGATACGTTATCCGATGAGGTAGGTAGTCCCGATAATATCATCATTATGAGTGATCTGAATTATCGTGTCCTGATGTACTACTTGCCGCATTACAATATTCTTTGGACTCGATACCTGTCGCAAAAACCATCCGGCGCGGATGGTGAAACCATGCTGGCATCCGGATGGAATGATGTGCATATGAAACTGCCATCGGTGACAATAGATGATAAAACATACTGGGTTTTCAGGTTGAAAGACGATGAGAAAGTCGCGGTATTCACAAGTGAAATGCTGATTAATATCGCGGACAACTCTCGAATCAGCATACTTCCAGGAATGGATATTGAGGGAATTGACGCTGTAAGATCGTACATGCTTGACCTCAATGACGCGTGGGGTATTTATTTCACCTTTGGCGAATTTGGCGTTCTTTCAAATGAGATGGCGCAGCAGCTGGAATTGGTATCAGATTACAGCAATATTGATGATGGATAATTGATATAATACTTGGCGTGATTAAATCTGATTCACGGAGGTTGAAGGATGGTTGATCTTACTTTCAAAGTTGTAGCTGTGATTCTGTTTGTCGTTGGCGTGGTATTCCGGTTTTTCATATCGAAGGACCCATCGGAGGGCGCTTTACTGATGGTAACAGGCGTTTTCATTTTTCTTCTCGCTCATATAATCACCGAGCTGAGTGGAATCCGCGAACGGCTGGATAAAAAAAGAGTAAACTGACCTAACATTTTGGAGAACATGGCAATGAAAGAAAGCACTGAAGAACTGGTTAAACAATACGATGAGATAATCTCAGAAACACGTGAAATCATGATAAGAAAAAATCATGACTACGGCGACAGCTGGCGCGAAATGCGGGTACCGTCAATTACCGACCAGATTCTCGTTAAGGTGCGACGTGTTCAGCAACTCGAGGAACTCGCTCAAAAGGGCGAGAAAAGCAAGGTCGCGGAGGGGCGTATCAGCGAATACCGCGACATTATCAACTACTGCGTATTTGCCATTGTTAAACTGCGCGAAATGGGCATCGAGGAATAACAATATTAAGATGTGAAAAAATAGCAGAATAAAAATAGCAGAGGGTTTAAACCCTCTGCTATTTTTATTCTGTTATTTTTAGTTATGATATCGATTCTTATTCCCCAACCTTAACCTCACCTGTCATCTCACCGATGGAAACTCCTGAAATGTAGCTAAGATACATCGGCATCAACGGCAGTACGCACGGGCTGAGGAAGGAAATAAGCCCGCCTACGAAAGCAAACAGCATGTTGACCTGCGATTCACCGAAAACCCTGTCTTGCAGGTCTGCCTCCAATCCTCCAAGGCCTGAAAAATACTGATTCAGGTAACTTAATCCGCCGGTGTAAATCAGAACGCCGATTCCCATAACAAGAATCCCGCTGAAAATCTCAACTTTCCTGAAATGCTGTTTGAATTTCTGAAACCATAAAAGGAATTTATTAAGCGCGAGAGCTGTGAGTAGAAACGGAATCGCGAGTCCAAGCGAGTAAAAGGTCATTAGAAGAAGCGATGTCCAGTAGTTGCCTGACTCCTGCGCGAGAGCGAATATCGCGACCAGAATAGGCCCGATGCATGGTGTCCAGCCAAACGCGAACGCCATCCCGACAAGCAAACTGCCGAGAAGTCCCAGTTTCCTCTCAGCCATGTTGAATCGCTTTTCACTCATCAGCGCTTTAATCTTGAAAATACCCAGCATATGAATTCCGAGAATTACAACAATAACTCCAAGAACCTTGTTGATTGTGTCAGTGTAGTCGTAGAAAAACTCGGTCAGTGAGCCGGCAAGCGAGCCGATTACGAAAATGAAGATAAGCGAGAATCCCGCGATGAACGCCAGCGAGTTTGACATAACTTTATACGTGATACTTCTTTTCATTGTTTTGCGCCCCTGTATTTTTCTTCATGAATTTCGACGTTTTTTTAATCAAGATACATGATGCGGCATTTTATCATGAAATTCCTTATTTGAAAGAGCATAGGCTTATATTCATATCCGGTCAGACTCGATTATTTACAATCAGGTTTAAAAGGATTATAATTCTCGTTTCTATTGAGGATAATGATTTTTCATTCATCCAAGGTTTTGGAGGTTGTTCCAGCATGAAAGTTATTTGCCAACATAAAGATCTCATAAGATCACTGAACATTATTTCAAAGGCTGTGCCGACCAAGCCGACACTTCCCATACTCGGCAATGTGCTGGTGCAATACGGCAAAAACAGCATCACGCTCATATCCTATGACCTTGAGATGAGTGTCCGCAATACATTCGAGGTTACCACAGAGGGCGAGGGCAATCTCGCGTTGCCGGCAAAGATGTTTCACGAGGTTATTTCTCAGCTTCCCGATGGTGAGGTTGTGATGGAGGTTAAGGATGGCACTCGTGTAACTGTCAAGACAGAATCATCGGAATATGACATTCATGGAATCAGTGCCGAAGAATATCCTGAGTTTCCGGATATCAAGGAAAAGGGAAGCACATTTAAAACATCACCCAGTGAGCTTTTAAATTCACTCAAAAAAACCACCTACGCCTCAAGCAAGGATTCCGCCAGGACATGGTCGAACGGAATCTATATTGTGATTGAAGCGAAAAAGTGCGTCATGATTGCCACGGATGGACGGCGTCTCGCGCTTGACAGATGCCCCATTGAGGGACGCTCACCCAAGGATGGCATCAAAGCTCTTATTCCCGCAAAGTCCATGGATGATCTATTGAGAATTTTGTCTTTTGGATGCGAGAATGATGTCAAAATAACAATTAGCAAGGAAATGACACAATTCGATTTGGGCGATACGGTAATTACAACTCACATTATCGATGCCAAGTATCCTGATTACGATAGAGTGATTCCCAATGATTTCATTGGGAAACTAATGATTGAACGTGAATTATTGGAGCAGGCTGTAAGAGGTGTCGCGATAGTGGCAAGGCAGCGAGAGGGACGAGACATGGCTGTTCTGTCAACCGATGGCGACATGCTTACTATTAATGCGCATGTGGAGAGTTTGGGGTCATCAACTCAAAATCTCCCTGTCCAGAAAGAGGGCGATGACATTAAAGTCGCGTTTAATTATAAATTCCTGATGGACCCCATTCAGAATGTTGAGTCTGAGGAAATTGAACTTCAGTATGGAAATCAACTTCAACCGGGATTGATAACCATTCCCGGAGATGAGGATTTCCTCTATGTAATAATGCCAGTACGCCTGTCTGAATAGTTTCCATTCAGAATAAGCAGCAATAAATAATGAGGTTTTAAAGCGTGTCGGGAAAGGTTGTTGTTATATCTTATCCCCCCCTTAATCACCCCGCGAGCGGGGGGAAATATTTTTGCATTTTCAAACGAGATACCCGGTCTATATACTTGCGAAGGGAAAAAACAACATTCTCCCTACACTTGCGAAGGGAAAAAACAACATTCTCCCTCCCCGCTCGCGGGGAGGGCTGGGGTGGGGGCATTTTATTTGCGATACCTTTCCCGACAACCTCTTTCGCGGGAATGACGGGTTAATTGACCAATTTTATTTTATCCTCTACCAATAAAATGCAACGACTTTACCGATAACCTCTTAAACCATCTGCTATTTTTTCCTGCATCCGACGGGCGAAGCGAGGAAAGGGATTCCGACCATTCGCTGCGCGAATGTCGGAATGACGGATTATTCTCGCGTTATCGAAAAAGCCAACCTACCAACTTGCTAACCTACTAACTTACTAACCTTCTAACCTGCTAACCTACTAACTTGCTAACTTATTAACCTTCCCCCCCATCGCTTTCTTCCAATTCACCGCCCAACTCAAGACTCTCAATTCCGCCTTCGATTTCTTCATCCCCGCTTTCAATTTTCTTTTTAAGTTTCTCAATTTTTTTCCTGGTCAATTCCTCCTGCTCAAGAATTGTCTTTCGCAATTTGGATGCTGGTTCAGATGTGGAATCAAACAGCAGTGCTGAATCTATCTCTTTTCGCGCGTGATTGAAATCGCCCATTATATATAGCGCGTACGCAAGATAATAATGCGCTTCCGATTTCTTTTTCATTGTGGAATCGGGAAGAAACATGACCAGATTCCTGTGCTGTGTAAGCGCCTCGACAGCCTGATTCATCATTCGAAGTTGAATGTAAACGTTACCAAGGCTGAGCCATCCCACGGGGTCAGACACTTTCAGTTTTATCTCATTACGAAACGCCGATGTCGCTACTTTCAGAGGTTCAACTTGATCTTCATGACGCTCTATTCCAGATGCCACATGCACATTCCATGCTCCGATATTGTGAAGCATCTCCTGATACCGCCCGATTATCTCATCCTCCTGCGGGTCGTGGTATGACTGGTCGTGATGAAGTGTAATAACTTTTCCCGTCGCGTCATATTCGGGGATAAACAATCCCTCCCAGTGGAAAGTGTCGAACGGAATATCGCCATCCATTCTAAGGCGCATTCCCGGATAATCGTCCTCGAAATATGACTGTTCCATACGCCGTTCATCAAGAGGTGTGAAAGGTATTGTTTCAGTATCTTCACTTTCACCATCTACAGGCTTCTCAATCTTGACAACGCCATAATCAGGATGGACTTCGTAATTGTATTTATCATAATACTCTTTTGGTTTAAAAACGAATTCGTAAATCAAATCATGCATGACAACATCCTGAGATGCGAAACGAATATCTTTTTGAATGTAGTCTGTAAGGAAAGTAGCGCAGTAGTGGTCGAATTTTGGCAGGTGATGATCTATCTCCTTAAAATCCGGATCTTCAATTGACCATTCACGGTTTTTCAATACCCACATCAGAACGTCCTTGATAGCCTGCTCCTCATTCGCAAGAACCTCGAACCCGCGAATATTGTGAATCCAGTTTTGAAGGACAACGTTTTTCTCAGGCATGAAATTCTCGACTTCAGATAGATACCAGAAGAGGAAAGTTTCATCGCCTGTATTGAGAACGAACGAGTTATCGGGAGCGCTGATGATCACGTTTCGCGCGTAATTGTATGCGGTAAGGCTTTTGGATTTATCGCAAAAAAACCAGTTGTGAATGGGTATTACAACAAGGACAAGAACAACCAGCGAACCAATCACGACTCCATTCAAAAACTTGATTTTCTTCTCCGTTGGCATTGGATCGATTTTACTCATCGATTCAACATAACCGGGCACCCAGTCAAGCACGCATCCGATGCCGATAAACCCGAACAGGATATACATCATCTGCGCGGGAATCATAAGAGGCGGCATGACAACATCAAGGTTTTTCAAAGGCGCGTGAAGTATGTCGCCGGATGGATAGAACAAAACTGTAATCATGAACAGCGCGTAGCAAATAAATGCCACCGCGGCGATATGAACTTTTCGCTTGAGCGCCATGAATCCCAGGAAAAATATAAACACCAGCGCGAGGTAATCATCCCAAAGGATTTCCAAATACTGCTTAAAAACCATCGGAGTGGTTGTAAGCGCCTCGCCCGGACTCATTGCCTTATATTGGTAAATCGAGCGCGTAACTGTCTCAACAAAGTACTGGACATTGTGCTGTATTGATTCAAATTCCAACGGGCCGGTAACCGGATTTTTATATTTAACAATCGGCAGGTAGGCATACAGCCCAACCGACAGAATGAATATCAATATTGCGAATGCCAGCGCCGATTTTTGCAATTTGAGAATGTCCGGTTTTTTCACCTTGGCGATAATCAGCTCATGAGGAATCAGCAGGAGGATAGCCAAAACTCCGATAGGGTTGATAATCGCAAGCCCGAAAGCCAGCGCGACAATTAAAAGCCGTGTCATCGGATAGTCGCGATGAACGTAGGAATAATAAATATACGCCGGGAAGAAAATCGCGATTGATGGGTGATGCGCGAGGCTTAATCCAAGAGCAAGCCCCATCCAGATTAGAGTCCTGGCGGCGAATTTGTCTGTTCTGATTACAAGAAGGTAAAGCTGCAAAAGTATGAAAAATGTATTCAGCGTGTAAACCTCGGCGATAACAGCCTGCGACCAGAATGTTCGCCCGAATGCGATTGTCAGTGCCGCGAAAAAAGCAAGCCAGTCATATTTCGTGATTCGCTTAATCAGCAGATAAACCAGGAAAGCAGTCAGAGCGCCGAAAAACGCTGACATGAAATTCATCCGCCACGCCGCTTCGCTTAATCCACCCTGAATCGGCAGCGATAGAAACAGTTTTCCGAGAAGCGTATAAAGCGGATATCCCGGCGGATGCGGAAGCCCAAGAGTATGGCTCGCGGTGATAAAATCGCCGCCATCCCCGATATATAACGCAGTGCACATAGTCCGCCAATATACAATCAACGGTATCAGAAAAGACGCGATTGGGTAGATATACGGCGACAGGTCAATTGCGTCCTTGTCATCATCGGATTCAATATCATCCGGTTGATTCACGCCAGGAATCTGCTCGATTGTGTCTTCGGTGTTACCATCAACCAGTTCTTCATCTTTGTCGGACATAAATGTCTCCGTAATTAAATTAGGCTTTTGAGTCAGCTACTAATGAACCATGAGTCCAAACCATAGATTTTAAAGATTGTAGCGGATTTATTCAAGAACAAAAAGGATGTGGAGAGTGTGTCATTCCGACATTCGCGAAGCGAAGGGGCGGAATCCCTTTCATTGTTCAGCATCTAAGGGGATTCCGACCATCTTCCTCCCTGCGGTCGTCAGATGTCGGAATGACGATTTCGTGCATATTTGCTAAAGTCAAAGTCATGCAGATTAATTTTAAAAACGTATCTTGCTAAAATGTTTTTGACAGCAATGCACACTACTGTCCGGAAAATCGTAATGAATTGTAAAGCCGGAAATTATAATCCGAGTCCCGAACGTTTCCGAGCCCCGAACGTTAGTGAGGGGTAAGCAAGGTTTATAGCAGCTTCGAGGTTACCCCTCACTAACGTTCGGGGCTCGGATGATTCATCGGTCAGGGATTGGGTGAATACTACCAGGCAACGAAAAATTTAACTTAGCGCTTATGGGGCTGGGGGGTGAGGGATCCTTTTCAATAATCTAGTATATTTTCTGTTAATCAGCAGCTCGATAATTGATCTCTATCTTACCCGGACACTAGTGATCAATGATATAATCTATAATTCATAATGGCTTGCCGTCCCTGCAACCGTGTCATAATATTGCATTGATTAATAACTGTTTGAAAAATTGAGGTAAACAAAATTGAGTGAAACATCCGATCCTCATTTGGATATGTCAAAAATAGACAACCTTCCCATGGGGAGCGTGCTTGAAAAGCAGCGCGGAGAATATCGCGTATTTTCCAACGGAAATGAATATCTTTGCGGCATCAGAAGCAGATTGAGAAAGTCACTTGTTTATCCGCTGTCACGGCAGCGACGCCAGAGCGTTGACAGCATCAAGGGAATAGCGCAGGTTGATCCTGTTGCGGTTGGCGATATTGTCAGATTCACGCCATCCGATGACGAACCCGACAGGGGCGTAATCGAACGAGTCGAGCCAAGAAAAAACCAGTTAAGCCGGCGATCTCCCAGCCCCAAACCGCTTGAATCTGTAATTTGCGCGAATATCGATAAGCTGTTCATTGTTTTCGCCTTGTCCAAGCCTGTCCCCAAAACGGGACTCATCGACAGGTTCATGATAGCCGCTGAATGGGAGGATATCCCCGTTGTTATTGTTCTGAACAAAACCGATGCCGCAAAAGAGGGTGAATTGAACAGAATCCGGGAAATATACAAGCCGGTCGGATGCAACATTCTCCCCACAAGCGCGATTTCCGGTGAGGGTGTCGATGAACTGAAAAGCATGATGATTAACAAAACTTCCGTTCTGGTCGGACCAAGCGGAACAGGGAAATCATCACTGCTGAATAAAATCCAACCGGGCCTTGGCTTAAAAGTCAGTGAAATCAGCAAAGCGACCGGAAAAGGGAAGCATACAACATCGCACCTGAAAGCGTTTCCACTCGATGGCGGCGGATTCGTCCTCGACACTCCCGGAATCAAACAGCTCGCATTATGGAATCTCGAACCGGATGAATTGATTACTCTCTATCCTGAAATGGAACCTCTATCCGGTAAATGCAAATTCGGTTTAAGCTGCAAACATATAACAGAACCGGGCTGCGTGGTCAAAGAAGCGGTTGAACAGGGGAAAGTCCATCCCGAAAGATATAAGAGCTTGCTTGGAATCCGCAGCGAACTCGATGATTTATACGGTCCGCAATATTGAAAAGACAGTTAGTAAGTTAGTAAGTTAGCAGGTTAGCAGGTTAGTAGGTTAAAAAGAAAAAATAACGTAGGGTTTAAACCTTCTGCTATCTTTTTCCTGCTATCTTTTTATCAACGATGCAAACGGTAATTAGGCTTTAGCCTCAAACAAAAACACCATGCTTTAGCATGGTGCTTTTTTTGTGCTTTTTATTTGCAACCATGACGGCGAATCACTACTTCATTCCGCTTCTGCCGCTTCCTTCGCGCGTTTTGCGATTTCAATTCGCTTCTTGACTTCAGCGATTATAACAAATGCAACAATAGCCAGCACCACACTGGCGGCCTGTGCAACTGTGACTTTGCCGAAGATGACATCGCTCGACACTTCGAATCTGAAAAATTCCTGGAAGAATCGGGCTATTGAGTAAAGGGCAATCCACAGAAGGAAAACATGCCCGTCGAATTTCCTGTTCTTATATACTCCTTTCAGGATGAAAAAGATTCCCAAATTAAGCACCATCATATAAAGCTGCGCCGCGTGACGTGGTTCCGGTGTTACGCCTGTGTGAGTATTAAGCGGAAAGGTAACCGCATACCACGCGTCCGGATTCTTGCAGACAACGCCGAAGCAGCATCCGTTAAGGTAACATCCGATACGCCCAATCGCGGTGCCAAGAGCAAGCGCGGGTGCGAAAAGGTCAGCGATTTTCCAGTAATTCAGTTGCTTCATTTTGGTATAAACTGCGCTTAACAGCATTCCACCAATCACTCCGCCGTGCACTGAAAGTCCGCCCTGATGAATCGCTATCATCTTTTTCAGAGTTGGCATTAACAGGAACTTTAATTGCTCCTGGTCACCGATCATTGTTGTTTCATACATGAGGAATTCATCCAATTTCAGGATGACGTACATTATCCTCGCTCCGATAAGCGCGCCAATGATAATGCTGAAGATAAGATCAAGAATGACTTCCGTATCAGTATTTTCCCGCTTGGCGGCGTAAATGGTAATTATTGTTCCCACGATAAACGCGATAGTCAGCATGAAACCGTACGCATAAACATTAACCGTTCCAGCAAACAATTGCTCAGGGAGGTTAATTGCTTTTGCGACAAGATAGAGGATTAAATCACCGACAAGAATAAATATTACGCCAAGCCCGATAATCCTGCCTGTCTTCCATCCTTTTGTCTGTCCGTAGCTCTGCGCGAACGAGAAGAATAACAGGGCACCGACTCCCATTATCCACAAGATCAACGGTTTTAAGGTAACTTCGCCAATCGGCACTATTATCGGTTGCATGTTATTTAATACCTCCGGGATTTATCCCTGTGTCAATGATTTCTACGACAAATTGATGTTCCATCAGGTTCTATGAAACACATATTCTCCCGATGGAACAGATAAACCATAATCCTGATTCATAAACAAACCAGAGATTTGATATAAACCTTATCGGGAGAATAACCGTGTGATTTTACAACCAATGTAATAACACGTCAAGGAACAGACGTTTGAGAATATATTAATGGCTCTTCAATAAATCGTGTGCGATGAGTTTAGACTGAGTAAAAAAAGGGGACTGTCCCAACCAAGTGAATAAACACAGTATTAATAAGGGATTACAGCATAGTATATTGATAATGTCAGATTTGAAGCCTCATGTGGACTGTCCCCTTTTTTTACGGGGGTAAATAACCAACACAATTTATGAAGCACCATATTAATACAGGCCTCCGCATATGTGGAGGGCTGATTGGGTGCAGTATAAATAACTACTGATCCAGTATCTTCTTGAATTCCTCTGTCAAAATTGGAACGACCTTAAACATGTCGCCCACGATTCCGAATGTTGCCGCTTTGAATATTGGAGCCTCAGGATTATTGTTAATCGCGACTATAACCTTGCTTGAACTCATGCCAGCCAAATGCTGAATTGCGCCTGAGATACCACACGCGAAATAGATTTTCGGGCTGACAGTTTTTCCAGTTTGTCCAACCTGATGCGAATGTTCGATCCAACCGGCATCGACAACAGCGCGTGATGCTCCCAGCCCTGCGCCCAGAGTATCCGCTAATTCAACAAGAATGCCCCAATTGTCCACTCCCTTTATTCCACGGCCACCGGAAACAATTATATCCGCTTCGGTCAGTTCAACACGGCCTGTCGCTTTGCGAATGATATCGATTATCTGCGATGCGACAGAGCCGGCATCATAGGTAATAGTGCCCTTTTCAGGAGCTTCGCCTGTTTTTTCTTCAGGTGGGAAAACATTCGGGCGAAGTGTTGCCATAATCACGCCATTTTTAAACGCGACATTAGCAAAAGCTTTACCAGCGTAAACTGGCCGATAGAAAATCGGCTTGTCGCCATCCCAGCGAAGTTCAGTGCAGTCGGTAGCCAGTCCGCATGGAATTTTCGCCGCAAGGCGAGCAGTCAGGTCTCGTCCCCATGCGCTTGCGGGAGCAAGCACCGCTTTGTACTCTCCGCCTTTGATAAACGGAGCCAGGGCATCAGCCTGTTTTTCAGTGGTTGCTTTTTCGAGTTCAGGTGAATCGATCAAATGCAGTTTTTTAATCGCGTAACCATCAACCTGCGATGCCAACTCATCAAGTGATGACCCAACTATTACCGCATGAATCTCGCCACCGAGTTTTTCAGTTAACTGCCTTGCGGCTCCAAGGCATTCCGCTAGTGATTTCTTTAGTTGCCCATTCTGGTGTTCTGCTATTATTAAGACCATTTTCGGTCTCCTTCTAAATTTCTGTTTTAAAAAGATATTCAACGGCAATGCCGAATTTAGATAACTTTCGCTTCTTCCCTAAGGCTTCGTACGAGTTCCTTCGCTGTGTCCTCAGGTTCGCCCTCGATAACACGCCCCGGCGCTTTTTCAGGCGGTGGTTCGAGTTGTGTAACCTCAACGAAACTGCCGTTCACACCGACATCATCAGCGCTTAAGCCGATATCGTCCAGAGTGAAAACAGTGCGAGGTTTTTTCTTAACCGCCATGATATTTTTCAGAGATGGGTATCGTGGGTCGTTAAGCCCTTTCTGGCATGTAACAACACAGGGAAGAGGCATTTCGATAACTTCCTGCCCGCCCTGAATCTGCCTTTCCACCTTGACTTTGCCATCCGTTAGTTCGAATTTATTGACCACAGAGGCATGTCCCAATGAAAGCATTTCAGCGACTCGCACTCCAACCTGAGAGGAATCATCATCAATTGCCTGCTTGCCGCAGAAAATCATATCGAAACCGATTTTATTCAACGCAGCGGCAAGAACTTTTGCCGTAGTGTGGGAATCGCAATCCGGCGCTGAGTCATCAGCGACAAGAAATCCCTCATCGGCGCCCATAGCCATCGCGCTTTCCATGACCTTTCTCGCGCGCTCGGTTCCGAACGTTAGAATAAATACCTGATGCTCTCCTCCTGCTTCCTTGATCTTTAAAGCTTCCTCGATTCCATACTCATCGTAGGTGTTTACAATAAATTTAATTCCGGTTTCATTGATTTTGCCATTCTCGACCGTGATCCTGGCTTCTGTATCCGGAACTTCTTTTACGAGGCAGACTATTTTCATTCTGACCTCCAGTAGTTTGGCGCAATGTGAAAAAAAATCAGGCACTAAAAAACCCGTTCTTTCCTACATGAAAAACAAGAACAGGATTAAATACCATGTGTGAATTTTATCACAATATTATTTTACTGACAACTGATTCATAATCAAACAGGCACAGACGCCTTGTAGAGTATGGCATCGCCATCTATGCTGTAATAATCAACCGATGCAGGAATCATTAAACTTGTTCCACGCTTTATCTTCATCGATTCACCGATTGAATCAACGATTACAGCATCGCCATCAGTGCAGATCATAATTTCAATACTTCGATTTCGCTCACTCTTATATCGATTATCAGCGCTGATATTTATAACCGACAGAACAAATTCATCCGCGGATGATGCATATACGCTTTCAGCGGAATTCGCGCTTTCGGGTTTAAGAATATCCAGAGGTGTTTCCTTAAAGTTTACGACTTTGAAAAGCTCCGGCAGGTCGATATGTTTTGGCGTTAATCCGCCCCTGAGTACATTGTCCGAATTCGCCATCAGTTCAATTCCCACGCCATGCAGGTACGCGTGAAGAACTCCCGCGTGAAGAAACATCGCCTCTCCCGGTTTAAGTTGAATCAGATTCAGGAGAAGAGGGGAGAAGATGCCGATATCGCCGGGGTACTCCTCATGAAGGCGAACGAGCCATTCAAACGCGGGATTATCATCTGCGAATTGCTCAGCAAGAATAACTGATTTATCAATGACCTTCTTTTTCCTTTCCTCATCCATTTCCATTAGCGACTGGAAAAACAATTTTAATCCCTGAGCGTTCGGTTCTTTTTTGAAAGCGTCGAGCTCATCCGCAAGATTATCGCTAGCGACTTTATCGCCAGCAATTACATCGAGAAGATTAATTGAATCCTCGGCGTACCTGAAACCGTTCATCGCCCAGTATGGTGTCAGTGCGCAGATTATCTCCGGTTTGTGGTTATCATCGCGGTAGTTTCGAGACGGGGAATCCAGCGGGATGCCATCATCGTTTTCACGCTTGAAACCCTCCCGCGCCTGCGACAGATTAGGATGAGCCTGAATGGAAAGCGGTTTTTCAGCCGCGAGTATTTTAAACAGAAACGGAAGTTTGTTCCTAAATTTCTCTGCGGTTGTCTTGCCAAGAATATCAGTTGGATTTGAGTTTATATATTCATTCAGCGCGATTGAGGTTTCATCACATACCACACTCGATGGCGCTTTTGGATGCGCTCCCATCCATAGTTCAGCCTGAGGTTCACCTGATTGCGCTTCACCAAGGATTTCAGGAATCGCGGTGTTCGAACCCCACGCGTAGTTTTGAATCGTGTTTTTCAGGATATGGATTTGCCGCATATTTATATTATCGGACGAAGGAAATAAAAAAATGCCGAAGGAGGGACTTGAACCCTCATGTACTTGCGTACGGCAGATTTTGAATCTGCTGCGTCTACCATTCCGCCACTTCGGCTTGCATTGCTCTTTATAGAATTTTATCGGTGATTTCGTTGATGTCAAGAGAATAATCTAATTCATGTGGAAATTAGTTTATACAAGTAAAAGAAAAAAACGTGAATGACAAAACCGGCTTACTGGTCTAAAATGATTTTCTAAATCGTATGCTAAAAAAGCGCTATAACATAATTCTTCTGGTAATTATCGCAATTGGACTTGTGAGCTCTTTTATCGAGCTTTGCTTTCGTGCGGAAGTGGAGAATAACAATCGAACCGTGACAATCGCGCTGGATTACTTCCAGCTGCACAGGTTCGCTCGATATAACGGAATCGGAATTGATGATCTGCTTGATCGCCTGAAGTCCGATGGTTTTGACACAATCGCGCTTCTGGAAGACACTCCCGAATTTCTGGAGGAGCGCGGAATTGCCGCTGTGGTTAAGGGATATAACGTTGAGAAGAAAGTTCTGGATGGGCCATCATCGCGCCAGAAAAAGGAAAAACCGGAAATAAATCATGTTACTGAGGATAAGCTTGTCGCGCAGTCTTTGAGGCTTTCCCCAAATGATGTTCATCTGATTTTTAAAAGCAATAATTTGGCTGTTCACGGTTTGGAAAAGGCGTGGAAAAAGCGAATCGGCAATAAGCGATGCAGACTTAGAGAATTCTATAATGAACGTGTTTCTGTGATCACACTTAAAGGTGATCCTGAGGAAATGTATCATCTTGGAGCGGGATTTCAAACTTCCTTGTTAGGTAGACTTATAATCCAAGATTTTAATGTCATACTTCGTATAAGAAACAACCGATGCATTGGTTCTCTGGAAGACATGAAGCATTCCGACTATCCTGGCTATATGAATTTTTTTCCCTCGCGCCCCAAATTGATAATTATGGATGGCGATGAGGTGGTGGGGTATCCGGCAATGCTGAAGGAAATGAAATTATATTTACAAAGTGAAAATATATCTTTCGGCTACATCGAATTCGCTAAACAGGACGGCGATAAAGCACTTGCCAAATTGATGCTGCCAAATGTTATTCGCGTCCATTCAATCTCCGATGAGGAGATGGAGGTTTACACGCCCAAAAAAGCTGTCACGCGATTTGTGAGAGCTGTGAAAGAACGTAATGTCAGAATCGTATATTTGAAACCATTTTTCGTGCCAACTCAGGGAAAGGATTTAATCGAAACCAACATTGAATATTTCAAATCTGTAAAAAGTGAAATTGAGAAAGCCGGATTTAACATCGGTCAGGCATGGGTGCCATTTGAGATTAATAAGCCAACACCTATTTTATATTTGCTTGTTATTCTCGCTACTGGCGCATCGCTCTTGCTGCTACTATCATGGGGATGGAATATTCGTTCATACATTCTGCTTTTGTTAACTATCATTCTTTCGTTTTACTTGGCATCACATGCGCCGGAATCAATGATCATTAAATCGTGGGGAGTAATCGCGGGAATCGCATTTCCGGCGATGGGAGTCGCGTTGAATTTCGATATTTTTAAAAAGCGCGGACACTTTTTAAACCCCATCCTTTCGTTCCCGCTGATTGTTCTATTCACGCTAACTGGCGCATCGATTGTCGCCGCGATGTTCTCCACCACATCATACACGCTCAACATTGATAGCTACAGCGGTGTTAAAGTGGCTTTTGTAATTCCAATCTTCCTTGCCGCGCTTATCGGAGTGCGCCTTTTCTTCCGGCAGTCGAAATCGAGTTTTATCAAAGAATTCCTATTCCTGGGTGACATGGAAATCAAAGTCAAACATCTGGCGATTCTCGCGGTTATAGCGTTCGCGGGACTGATTCTCATAACCCGTTCAGGAAATGAGCCGATACTGTCCGTATCTCAAATCGAAAACACTTTCAGAGGGCTTTTAGAGGGATTTTTCTCAGTCCGGCCTCGAACAAAAGAGTTCCTAATCGGACATCCTCTTCTAATTCTCTCTCTCTTCTCTCTTTATAGATACAACACCAAATTCAGCTCTTTGTCATTTATATGCCTAATCGGCGGACTTGTCGGACAGGTTTCGATGTTCAACACATTCTGCCATTTCCATACCCCCCTGGACATTTCATTAACTCGAACAATCTACGGTTTAATTGTCGGAATCCTCGGCGGATTAATCCTGTCAGCAATCCTCTTCGCAATCGAGAAGAAAAGAAGAAAAGAAGTTAATAGGTTAGTAAGTTAGCAGGTTAGTAAGTTAGCAGGTTAGTAAGTTAAAAGATGAAGAACCACATGTTTAGTGAAATGTTGCCAACCTGCCAATCTTCTAACCTACCAACCTGCTAACCTACTAACCTGCTAACCTACTCAACAGATTCCACTTATTACCAGTTGTTATTCTGACCTCTTGATAGTATAATCGTGTCATAGTAATAAGTGGACATGAGAGGGGCTGTTGAAAAAGCCTTGGTTATCCGGATAAACCAATATATGTAGGGGCGTTGCTTGCTGCGCCCCGGTGTTCCGCATTAGATATAGTGACTTCAGGGCGCAGCAAGCGGCGCCCCTACGATTGGCTTATTATATTGATTTATCGGAGTTCTGCAACAGCCTTGTAAGTACCTGTTATTCCTGAGGCAAAGCGGTTATTTTTCTGATTCAAACTAATGAAAGAGGTCTTCTGTATGACTGATGAAATATTGAGTTTCAAGGAAGCGATGACTTATCTCAAAATACCGAGAAGCACTCTTTATAAACTGGTGCAGGAGAAACGTGTACCGGCGATAAAAGTCGGACGGCACTGGAGATTTTCGAAAAACACTCTGGATAATTGGATTGCCGGTGATAATAAAAGCATCTCTAAGAGTGATGTTCCCAATAATAAAGATAACCGCCTGTATTGCTGGCAGAGTGATGACAGGAAACTTGCTGACGACCATCATTGTGCGGAGTGCCTGACTTATCGCGTTAGAGCACTAAACTGCTTCCTTTTAAGAAATGTTGTGGACAGCGACATGATTCTTTGCGACAAGGAGTGTCGTGAGTGTGAGTATTTCATGGAGAATTTCGATTAGTACCTGCCTCTGGTTTTACGTTTTCCCTTGTCTTCGCTTTTAGGCTTTTCTTCGTTTTCGTCTTCATCATCACTGTTGCCGGAATCCTCATCTTCAGTCCGGACTCTTCCCGGATTCAGCATTTCAGACTCATTCTGATAGAACGAATAATCCTCAACCCATTCAACATACGGTTTGACTTTGCCATCCAGAGGTTTCAGCTGGTCCAGAATATCCTCACGCGAGTTAAACCATCGCCTTGTTTCACGCACAAGGTACATCGCCTCGAAAAACCAGGAGCCATCAAACGGCGGACTTGTGCGATATTCCGAATATAGAATCATCATGTTGAGTTCGCTGATTCTGTCATCCGACGGCGCGAATTCAGTTACATCAAATTCATAGGTGTAATCCCACAACATGTGGTCGCGAAGGTATTTTTTAAGTTTACCCCAGTCGAATTCATCCGCCCATCTGATATGCTGCTTGGGAATAAGGCTTTTATCATCCAGCATAAGCGAATCACGGGCGTCGGGTTTATAGAGGTTTAAAGCGGCATTCTCGACTCGACGCATAAATCGCGAGGCGACTCGAATATTCACGCCGGGATCTTTCATGGCTTCGTATGATTCATCAACCAGCGATTTAAACCAGTAATCAACGCCCTTTTCAGGCTGCAGTGTCGATTCCCTCATTCTTTTGAATCGCGATTTTGCCCCGGAAATCAACAGGTTTGATTCCATCAATCTCTGCGATGCCGCCATGCTGGGGGGTATCTGGGATATCCCGGTCTGCGAATGGACAAAGCCGAACGGAATTTCATTCGGCAGCCCGCCGGGCCATGCGAATCGGCTTGCCGAATCAGCGATAAGAACAGTAGCGACATCCGCGGGATGCATATTGTATTTCTTTGCGGCTTTGCGAATATGGGGGATATTCGCACCATTCACGCCTGCGACCTGTGCCCATGCCCTTTCAAGAACACCTCGCTGGACGGGATAGAAATCCTCTATCATGATGCTTGGCTCAAGATGCTTTTGCGCGACTGCCGGTTCGCTGCATACGACTATAGCGCACAGAAGGAAAATGAACGGGTATATTAAAACTAATGGTTTGTAAATTCGCATTGTTTGACGCTCCATGATTTGTCTGTAACACCATGCTTTAGCATGGCGCTTTCCCCACTATTATGACACTTTTTGTGTGATAATCGTGCGGTCAGAATCGATTTTTTATCTTTTCAGCCTTAAAAGTGGAAATGATTTTAATCTTGTCGTATGCTATGACATTCTGACAGAAAGCAAACATCAATGGGGTAACGATGGCAGACATGACAAAAAAACAAAAAGAAGAAGGGATGACATACGCTGAAAGCGGTGTGGATATCGAGCGCACCGACAAAGCTATTGAACGTATAAAAGCCCTTGTGAGCTCAACGCATACAAAGGGAGTTCCCACGGGTATAGGCGGATTCGCCGGTTTGTTCCGTCCTGATATTTCAAGCATCGACAAACCGCTTCTTGTCAGTTCAACGGACGGCGTAGGCACAAAACTCCTGATTGCCCATGAAATGAAGCGATATAACACAATCGGCATTGACCTTGTCGCGATGGTGGTAAACGATATTATCTGCGTTGGCGCGAAACCCCTGTTCCTGCTTGATTATATCGGGATTGGAAAATTCGATGATGACACGTTTGAAAAAATAATCGAGGGGATTGTTACCGGATGCAAGCAGGCGGATTGCGCGCTTGTCGGCGGTGAAACAGCAGAACTCCCGGATATTTACCCGCCCGGCGAATTCGACCTCGCGGCTTTTGGGGTCGGAATTGTCGATGAAAGCAAAGTCGTTGACAACTCCGCCATTCGGGAAGGGGATGCTGTTCTCGGTCTGTTATCAAGCGGATTTCACTCGAATGGATACTCTCTAATTCGCAAGGTAATCGAGAAAAAGTCGCCATACAAATATGCTGACAAAGTTCCCGAACTTGAAAATTATTTGGGAGCCGCTTTGTTAAAGCCGACTACAATTTACGTCAAACCGGTTATGGAACTAATTGACAACGGGGTTGAGATTCAGGGGATAGCGAATATCACAGGCGGCGGCATTACAGGCAACATCCCGAGAATTCTTCCTGATGCTTTAAGCGCGCGCGTTGACCCGTCAAGCTGGGTTGTGCCGCCTGAAATCGAAATGGTTGTCGAATGGGGCAATATCAGCCCGGATGAGAAGTTCAAGGCATTCAACATGGGAATCGGAATGACACTTGTCATGCGCGGTGGCGAGGTTGACAACGCGCAGATTATTCTTAAACGATTCGGGATTGAAAGCAAAATAATCGGCGAGATCGTTCCCGGAAACGGCGAGGTTATTCTCACAAGTTGAGACTAAATGCATCTGATAAATGGCATCATGCTTTAGCCTGTCGGGAAAGTATATTGATTTTAAAAAAAATCATTTTCCTGATAACGCTCGGGTGCCGCCCACACATCACGTCTTTTTGTGATTTGTGGGTGAAAAGCGTAACTTCGCAACATTTCACCCATAAAACCCGGAGGGCTGTATGTGCGGCACCCGGATTGTCGCATGAGAGGTCTCATTATTAATAGAAATAATATTTGTCTAAAAAACAAATATTTGTCATTCTGAGCGTAGCGAAGAACCTATTCTCACACTGGAGTTGTACATGGCAAACGATTCAACATTCGTTATTGAAATCTCAAAAAAAGATGGTTTTCCCGATCCGTTCGCGAGCGGACTCATTGATGGCATCCGTGACCTCGGAATAGATTCACAGCTCAATGCCCGGATAAACACTGTCTTTTGGCTCAAAGGCACGATTTCAGAGGATGAAGTTGACAATGCGGCGAAAGAACTTTTGTGCGATCCTGTGGTTGAGCGCTATTCAATCGGTTTTTCAAATTCGAACAGCGGTTATCATTCGTTTCTAATTGGCTTTCTGCCCGGAGTTTCCGACCCGGCAGGCGCGACCGCTCTTAGAGGCATAAGTGAGTTGGGAATAGATGGCATCCGGCAGGTTAAAACCGGAAAGCGTTTCTTAATAGATGGCGACCTTTCAAATAACGAACTCGAACTTATCCGCGATAAGCTTCTCATGAACAAGGTTATTCAGCGTACGATGGCTGACACGGATGACCCGTTCCCGAAAGGCACTCCAATTAAACCAACATCGGAAACCGTTCCGATTCGTAAACTTGATGGCGACGCTCTCGACAAACTCAGCAAAGACCGTGTCCTTGCGCTTAATCGCACTGAAATGACAATCATTCAGGATTACTACATCAAACTTGATCGCGACCCCACGGATGTCGAACTCGAAACTCTCGCGCAAACATGGAGCGAGCATTGCATACACAAAACGCTGACAAGCGATTATGTAATCAACGATAAAGAGAAAATTAATAATCTGCTCAAATCAACCGTATTTGCCGCGACCAGCGAAATAAACCATCCGATGTGCGTTTCAGTTTTCAAGGACAACGCCGGAATTATCAGGTTTGATGATGAACATAACATCTGTTTCAAAGTCGAGACACACAACCATCCATCCGCGATTGAACCGTACGGCGGCGCTGGAACCGGGATAGGCGGCGTGATTCGAGATATCCTCGGATGCGGCCTTGGCGCGAAACCAATCGCCAACACAGACATTTTCTGTTTCGCTGATCCTGAAACATCGCGCGATGAACTGCCAAAGGGAACTCTTCATCCAAAGCGAATTATGAAAGGCGTAGTCGCCGGAGTTCGCGATTACGGCAACCGCATGGGAATTCCCACAATTAACGGAAGCGTGAACTTCCATCCGAATTATGTCGGAAACCCGCTTGTTTACTGCGGAACAGTGGGAATCATGCCGAAGTGGGCATCATTCGGCGATGCTGAAACCGGCGACAAGATTCTTGTTATCGGAGGAGCGACAGGACGGGATGGAATTCACGGCGCTACTTTCAGCTCACTTGAACTTGATGAGGGCAGTGAAATACACTCATCTGGAGCAGTGCAGATTGGAAATCCGATAACTGAAAAGAAATTCACAGATGTCATGCTCAAATGCCGCGATAAAAAACTCTTTCGCGCGGTTACCGATTGCGGAGCCGGAGGGCTGTCAAGCGCGGTTGGTGAAATGGGAGAGCTAACCGGGGCACAAGTCGAATTGAATCTTGTCCCGCTTAAATACGAGGGATTACAGCCGTGGGAAATTTGGGTCAGTGAAGCTCAGGAGCGAATGGTATTCGCTGTCCCGCCTGAAAATGTCGATGAGATGATTCGCCTCTGCGATGAAGAGGATGTTCAATCAACAATAATCGGCGAATACACCGACACAAAACGCCTTGAACTGTCATACGACGGCAAAATAGTCTGCGATATCGAAATGGATTTCATGCACAACGGATGTCCGAAATCGACCAAACAAGTAGTGGTAAAGCACGAAACAAAACCTCTTGATGGCGAAATTCCACAGGACGGCTTCGAGGATATTTTAAATAAGATTCTTTCACATCCTGATGTCGCATCCAAGGAATGGGTTGTCAGGCAGTATGACCATGAGGTACAGGGGCAAAGCGCGGTTAAACCGTTTGTCGGAGTTTGCAACGATGGCCCCTCCGACGGCTCAGTGATTCGACCTCTGCGCGATTCCAAAAAGGGAATCGCAATCACTCACGGGATAAACACTCGACTCGGTGAAATCGATTCATATCAAATGGCGGCGCATTCCATTGACGAGGCTGTTCGTAACTCTGTAGCGGTTGGAGCTGACCCGAAACAAATGGCGATTCTGGACAACTTCGCATGGGGAAGCGTTCGTACACCCGAAAGCCTTGGCGCTCTCTATGAGACTTGCAGAGCGTGTTACGATGTCGCTGTGAAATATAAAACACCTTTCATTTCAGGAAAGGACAGCCTTAACAACGAATACTCTTACGGCGGCCGGATGATTCAGATTCCGCATACCCTCTTGATATCATCAATTGCGATTGTCGAGGATGTTGATAAAACTGTCACCATGGATTTCAAGCGCGCGGGAAATCCTGTGTTTATTATCGGAATCACGAAACCGGGAGTCGCCGGAAGTTACCTTTCAATCATCGCCGGATTGCACGGCGGGAATATTCCGAATGTTGAACCGGATGATCACATCCGTGATTATATGATTCTTCACGATGCCATCACAAAAGGGCTTGTTGTGTCGTGCCATGATGTTTCCGATGGTGGAATCGCGGCAGCTTTGTCCGAGATGGCGTTCGCTGGCGGACTTGGCGTCTCGGTTGACCTTGCGAAAATCCCGACGCGGGATAATCCATCGACTGCTGAAATCCTGTTCGGCGAATCTCCCGGACGCCTTATTGTGGAAATCCTGCCGGAAAACGAAACTGTATTTATGCGCGCCATGCAATCATGTTCTACCACGATGATTGGTATGGTTCAGGACGATGATAGTCTCAGGATTCGTGGTTTAAACGGCGAAACATGCATCGATGCTGATATTTATAAATTGAAAAAACAATGGCAGAAGACGTTTGACTGGTAAACATTCAGAATTAGTCGAGGTTAAATGAACATGGCAAAATCCCCCAAAGCGCTGATAATGAGAGGTCCTGGAACGAACTGCGACCAGGAAGCAAAATGGGCGTTGGAACTCGCGGGAGCGCAGGTTGATGACTGCCATATAAACCGCTTGATGAAAAATCCCCAGATACTTCGGGACTATCAACTCCTGGCACTCCCCGGCGGATTCACATACGGCGATGACATTTCAGCCGGCGCGGTGCTCGCTTTGGAAATACGCAAATTCCTCGGCGATGAACTCACCGCTTTCATTGATGCAGGCAATCTCGTAGTCGGTATCTGCAACGGATTCCAGGTACTGATTAAATCGGGATTCCTTCCGGGCAACAGTTTGGAGAATAAAACAACGCTGTTCTTTAACGATTCTGCCAAATTCGAATGTCGATGGATTTATCTTAAAAAGAATGAAAAAAACAAATCACCTTTTTTAACATCACTGCCTGATATAATCCCATGCCCTGTCGCGCATGCCGAGGGGAAATTTATCGTTGATGATGAAAACACGCTGCAAAAACTCCAGTCAGGCAATCAAGTTGCATTTGAATACGTGGATAAATCAGGCAATCACGGCGATTTTCCAATCAACCCAAACGGAAGCGTCGCGCATATCGCAGGTATCACCGATTTAACCGGACGCGTGCTGGGCATGATGCCGCATCCGGAGAGAAACATATTCGCAAACCAACTGCCGGATATTCATCGCGACAACAGCAAAGGAAGCGCCGTCGGACTGGAATTATTCAAAGGCGCGATTGAATATATTTCCAATAACCTGTAATTATAATTCTCAAGCTATTCCGTTCCATTATTATTTATCATCCCCCCCCCTTAATCCCCCCGCGAGCGAGGGGAAACACTTTTGCATTTGCAAACGATATACCCGGTCTATATACCTGCGAAGGGAAAAGGTAATATTCTCTCTCCCCGCTCGCGGGGAGGGCTGGGGTGGGGGCATCTTATTTGCGATACCTTTCCCGACAAGCTCTTTAGCATGACGCTGCAATCTTTACTACAAATTCCCCATATGAAATTATTTCCACTAATGCTATAATAAATACGAAATATTGGAAATACAAATATACGCAATTCTCTTCTTTTTACTGGTGAAATAATGAAATCAACCATTTTCCTCTCACTTGTAATTCTCTTTACCGTTACAATCGGCTTTGCATGTTCATCGAACAGCTCCCAGCCTGTCACACCGGATGGTTTGAGCGCTGATTTCGCATTGCCGGTTATGCAGGATGATAATATCACCACCAGCCGTAATTTCCTCGGCGCATGGACACTGAATTTCAATCCGCAGTCGATGGAGGCGTCGATAACTCCAAATCGCGATGCCACCACGCATTATGATGCCACCACTATGCTTCCCGCGCCGTTGGTTCACGTTCAGAATTTTGATCCAATTACGGGAATCCTTAATGTTGAGGTAACAATCACGAATCCGTTTGAATTCAGCGCGTATGATTTACGGCTGATTATCTTCTCGGATAATTACGGAATCAGGCTGGCAAACCCAGACGATTACACTGCGCTCTATGACATCCCCGGCGGTTCGATTATCAACCCGTTCAAGGCATACGCTAAGGATGTTCAGAATCGTGAATTTGCAGGTTTGGGATATGCAGGCACGCAGCAACTCCAGCTTTATTTCCCGGCTGGAATCGAGATGCTTGATTTCGCGATTGACGCAAGCTATCCCGGAAACTGTGAGGAGGCATACGAAATAAAGAACTTCACACAGGCTGAACTTTATAATCTGGAAACCTGCCGCGCGGAAGTGATAGTCGAAGTGTACGACTGGCAGGATGATGTTAATTCAGTTCTCCTCTGGTGTCCCTCAATTACAGGCGAGACTGTGGTTCCATTCACACAGATATATCCTAAAAAATGGTCTATGCAGCTTTATAACAATACGGGAGCATCACCCGGAATCTACACAGCCTGCGTGATTGCGACATCCGATATCTCAGGAACAACAGCTTTATACAGCGTAGTTGACATTCTGGTCAAGGCAGCGCCCGCAATGAACGGCAACACGGTTATCTGGGGCGGAAGCGGTTATGACAGCGGATTTGGCGTGGTTGTTGATGAATTCGATAATATATACACAACAGGTGTTTTCGAGGGCACTGTCGATTTCGACCCAAGACCCTATGTAAATGAACATTCTTCACACGGTTCGACTGATATCTTCCTAAGCAAAATTGACCAGGACTGGAATCTGTTATGGGTATTGGCATGGGGCGGAAGCGGTGTAGATGAGGCGCTTGATATCGATTTGGACAGCCTGTCTAATATCTATGTTTCAGGCGGATTTTCCGGTACTGTGGATTTTGATCCCGGTGATGGAGTGGAGCAACGCGTCTCAAATGGCGGCGAGGATATCTTTCTGTGTAAATTCAATCCGGCTGGTGAATTGCTCTGGGTGCGAACATGGGGTAGTGGCAATAATGGCGAACTCGGCAATGACGTAGCGCTGGATGATGCGGATAATGTTTATATCACAGGCTATTTTTATGGAACTGTGGACTTCGATCCGGGACTCGATGAAGACCTTCATTCATCAAATGGCTACAGCGATATTTTCCTGAGTAAATTCAACTCAAATGGTGATTTCATCCAGGCTCAAACCTGGGGGGGAGGCAGTTCAGATTATGGCTTTGGGCTGGATACGGATATCTCTCAGAATGTGTTAGTAACAGGCGCTTATTGTGAAACGGTGGATTTCGATCCCGGCGCTGGCGAGGATTTTCACACATCACCAAACGGTAATTTTGATATCTTCCTGAGTAAATTCGACTCGGATGGTAATTTCACCTGGGCGCGCACCTGGGGAGCAGCGCAATCTGATATTGGACAGAGGCTGGTTACTGACAGTTCGGATAATATATACATTACAGGCTACTATCGAGGGGCTGTTGATTTCGACCCGGGTACTGAATCAGACATCCACATTTCCAACGGCGCTGATGATATCTTTCTCAGCAAGTTCAACCCAGACGGCGATTTCCAGTGGGCTGGCACTTGGGGAAGCGATAACTACTACGGCGATTTCAGTTTCGGAATCGCGATGGATGAATCCGAAAACGTATATGTAACCGGACGTTTCAGAGGCTCACTTGATTTCGATCCCGGTACGGGTGAGGATATTCATTACACAAATGGCGGAAGCGATCTTTACCTCAGCGTAATTAGTTCAGATGGCGATTACCTCTGGGCTGAAACATGGGGAGGAAATGGCGGCGAACGAGGGCATGGCGTAACTGTCAACGGCGATGAAATCTTCCTGACAGGCTATTTCCAATACACGGTAGATTTCGATCCCGGCTCAGATCTCGATGTGTACACAACAAACGGTTATCTTGATGTATTTCTAATGAGGTATATTCCTTAGTTATTATACGGATAGCAGAGGGTATTAACTCTCTGCTGTTTTGCATTATATAATTAATAAAATGATGAATCTGGAGTACAAAATGAACAGAACAATACTAATTATTTCAGGGCTGATTATGCTCGCTCTTATGCTTGGATGCTCATCCGGTGGAAACGACCCGATGCAAACATCGAGTTCAGACACTGTTCCCGAACCGCCGGTTAATCAGGCCGATGATAATTTGTCCAGCCGATCTCTGATTGGCACATGGGCGATTGAATTCGATACAGATTCGCTTACCGCAGCAACCGAGCAAATTCGAACTGCAGCTGACCGTTTCAACGTAACGCCAAACGTTGCGCCTCCTGCGGTTTCGGTTGTTTCGTATGAACCGTACATGGGAATTATCGATGTTGATGTCACCATAACCAATCCAATGGAATTTAGCGGTTATGACGTTCGCCTGATTATCTACTCCGATGATTACGGCGTTACGCTTCGCAATCCCGATAACTGGACCAATCTCTGGGACCAGCCCGGCGGCGCGGAAATCAACCCGTTTAAGGCATACGCGAAAACCCAATACCAGCGTGAATTCGAATCTCTTTCGCAGCATACCGAACGTCTCCAGATTTTCCTTCCCGATTTAACCCGGACAGTAAAATACGCGATAGATGTCAGTTATCCTGACAACTGCGAGGAGCCATACTCAATCCGGAATTTCAAACAGGGAAGGCTAAAGGATGCCGTCGGTTCATCCACGATGATTGAAGTCGATGTCTTTGACTGGCAGGATGATGCCAATGCAGTATCTCTCTACTGCCCGTTAATTACAGGCGTACAGCTTACACCGTTCGAACAAATAGATGCAAACACATGGCGGCAGCTGCTTATTAATAATGAAGGAGCATCCGCGGGTGAATATTCGGGAGTCATTCTCGCGACATCTGAAAATTCAAGCAGTTTCACACTCTATGATTTTGTCTCTATAAATGTCTATGAAAACATAAAGGCAGACTGGACGATTTTCTATTATCCATACGAGGAAAATCTCTATTCACTCCGCGACAACATAAACGAGATGGAGATGGTCGGATCACAGGAAGGCGATCTTAACATGATTGTCTGCTGGGATATCACAGGCACCACCGATGATGTAATACTTGAAATACAAAGAGATCCTGATGGCTATAACAATACAATTATCTCTCCAGTTATTGAAGATTTCGGGGAGGTCATTCCTCCTGATGGCCTTGATATGCCTGACCCGGCGACACTGACACGATTCCTTAAATTCGCGATTCGCGAATATCCCGCTGAAAAGTACGGATTCATTGTGCTGAGTCACGGTAACTACGGAATTTATTATCATGTTCCTGAAGACAAAAGCATTTATGACGACATGGGAATATGGGAATTCAACGATGCAATCATGGACGCTCTGGATATATTTCCTGAGGTTGACCAGCTGGATTTTGTCGGTCTGGAAAGCTGCACAATGAGTTTCATTGAAATGGCATACGGCTTGACAGAATGTGCAAAGGCGGTATGGGCGAGTGAATATGTCATGTATGTCAGTAGTTGCTGGTATGAAGAGGTACTTGCGGAACTGCTTGAGAATCTTGATATGGATGGATATGATTTCGCGGAACTATTTGTCAGCAATACGCTGTCTCATGGTGGAGCTTTCACATACGGCGCCTGGAGAAGTGAGGATGTTGAGCCGGTCTGCATTCCCGCTGTGAATGTGCTTGCTCAAGCGCTTCTTGATAATCTTGCAGTTTACAGGCCTGAAATTATAGAATGCCGCGCGCAGTCAGACAGCTGGGGAAATCACTGCGAGGATTACAGAATAACCGACCTCGGATTTTTCTGTGAAAATCTATTAGCCTATGCCCCGCCGCTTCCGCAGGATTTAACTGTCGCGGCTCAGGGCATGATAGACGCGATTAACTCAACGTTTATTTATTTCGATACAATCCATACAGGCAGCGGTTGTTACTTCAATGCGACAGGCTGGCAGATACTTTTCACTGACCAGTTCAACAATCCCGATGAGGAGTACCAGTACAAAGTCCGTGATGTAATTAATAACATTGGATTTGCTGATGCAACCCTGTGGGATGAATTTTTAATTGAGTACGACGACAACGATTATTAA
>CBDURE010000015.1:0-41496 GCA_965369605.1 uncultured bacterium | reverse complement strand
GGGACAGTCCCCTTTTTACTACCATTGTAGAGTGTTCTCAATTATTTCTGTTTTCGTTCTATTTTTAACCAGACAGTAATCCTTTATGACATCTCCCTTGAAAACCTCTTAGTTGCTCTTTCCCTTGAAATAATCCATTTCCAGTTCCTGAAGACTACCACCGTCATATAAGCCATTAACGTGGAAAGTGATATTGCCGGAGAAAAGCGTACTGAATCTGCCTGTCCAGATTGATAGATTTGTTGGTGACTGGATAATGGGAATGATTCCGGTTTGAAGTCCGCCCTGGTCTGTGTAGGTGTATGAAATAACAGGGTCGGCATCTATGGGAACTTTTACCTTTACGATTACAATGACATCATCGTTAAGAATCGGATTTGTGGTTACGCCTAAATTAAACGCGCTGTTGCTGGCATAAGTTGAGCCTATCAGCGCTTTTTGGAAATCGACGAGGCCATATCCGAACTCGTTATCCCATCCCGGAGGGCCAATATCAATTACCGAATTCTCGATTCTTGAACGTAATTCCACATTTGTCAGGTTTGGGAAATGGCTTTTGATTATTGCCGCCATTCCGCTGACCAGTGGAGTGCTGAAACTGGTTCCGCTAATGAGGCCATAATCGGCCTTTTGGGTGAAGATGAGATGTTCGACTTCAACAGATGGCGCGGTTGTAACCACATCTCTTCCAACAGCGGTAACTGTTACAGCATCGCCGGAATTGCTGTAACTGGAAAGGACCACCTGGCTCAAATCTCCATTTGGAGGATAGTCGATTGACGAAACACCAATAACATTGGCATAACCAGCGGGATAGTTAATTAAACCTTCTGTTTCAGGATCGCCAAATTTGCCAAGGAGACCTGGGTTATTGTTCCCAGCAGCAGCGAACAAAATAATTCCCGCATCCCAGGCATCGTTGCATGCGCTCTCTTCCATTGAGAATACACCCGTTCCTCCAAGACTAAGATTGATTATGTCCACACCCTGCAGGATTGCCTCTTCAATTGCCAAAGCCTCATCAAAAGCACTACAAGTAAGTCTCGCGCCACCACATGCTCTGAGTGGAAGAATTTTAATATTCCACGCTGCGCCTGCCACTCCAACTCCGTTGTTGCCAATAGCTGCAACGACTCCGCAAACCGCAGTGCCATGGCCGGAATCATCGCTTTCATCATCATCGCCTGTGCCGACAAAATCATAACCATCTAAAAGATTTGCTTTCAGGTCAGGATGAACTTTGTCCACACCAGTATCGATAACCGCAACGGTTACAGATGCGTCGCCGGTTTCGATATTCCATGCTCTTTCAGCATTGGAAAGCATAAGGTTTTCCTGCCTGAAGAAAAAAGTATCATTAGGTGTTAATTGTAAATATCTGATGTAATTTGGCTCAGCGATTGCAACATCGGGATTTTTCATCAGCTCAGTGCATGCTTCAAGGACATCGCCCTCGATAAATAATCGCGTGAAGCCATAAGGGCCATTTTCCCATGACGAAATCTCGAACGAATCTGATGATTGAATGGAGTCAATATGCCTGTTGTATATGAACTTAACCACTACCTGCCCCTGAACAAAAGCGGGTTTGGCATCCTCCTTCGCGACTGGAGGCCTTTCATCGGATATAAATCCCTGTGCCCATAACAGAGAACAACTGAAAACAACTAATAGAAATGAGAGTAACGTGGAAGAAGCAATTCGGTATTTCCTGCATTGTATGTTTTTCATTTCATCTCCCTGTCCCTATGTTTTGGATATACCAGTTAGATTTAAAACGGTAATACAAGGTTGAATGTTATTTGAATAATTTAGGATTTCTATTTTAAAAAACCCGCGAAATGCGGGTTTGTTTTTTTGCGTTATATTTTCAATGGACGAAATAATCGTTCTTTGTTCGCCAGTAGTTTTTTAAATATTCCCTATAAGCCATGAGAGCATGTTTAGAGTGTCGATTGACGCGAAGTTGCCCTCATCATCGACTGTCGCGCCTGCTGTGTTGATATCGTTTTGGCAGCCGCTGATATCGCCATCGAGGAATCGAGCGAGTGAACGTGCGGCGTACAAATCGGTTTCAGTGATATGGTCGTGTGTTGGAGCTGATGAATAATTCCCCGCCATATTAATCGCGCTAGTCAGATAGACATTGGAGTCATCGTAGGTGTAGTTTGAGCCATCATGGCCAACTGAGAGGAACAATCCGCCAAGCCCGACATACGCATCCGCGTTTGTACCGCTTGATGCCTGCACAGCAGCATCCAGATTGTTATACGCTTCAATCGGATTCATCAAACGAGCGTAAGACCATCCCAAACCGCAGAAAGCTGAATTCGAGCCTTTGTTCGCGTGTCCATTGCGCACATCGGTAAGGTAGTTGTTGAAATGAGTTATGGCGTCGTTGTAGAGTCCGCCCCGATATTTCGCCCAACCAGCGTTCAGCTCAGTGTTGACCAGAGGAACTGTTCCCATGTTGACTGTCTGGCCGGTTGCGATTGTGAAATCGTACTGATAGAAAATCTCAATTCCCTCATCGTTGCTGTACCAGAGGAATTCAACTGTGTATGAACCTTCCGGAATTGAGATGTCGAAAGTTCCATCCGGGTTTGGATGATAAATATCCGGCAGACCGGAAAAGATGATGGTTACATCATTCCCGCCAATAGCAGCTCCCCAGTTATCGACAGCCTGGCCCATGATGTTTCCCTTATTGCCGCCGCCTCCGCAACTGGAAATGGTCATTAATACGAGTATCGCGATTGCAATGTTTAGAATTAGTTTTTTCATTTTCTTTCCTTTCCTTGTGTTATTTCTACGGAAATGACCTAATTGCTCTTTCCTTTAAAATAATCCATTTCCAGTTCCGGAAGATTACCGCCATCATATATGCCATTAACATGTAAGGTGATATTGCCGGAGAAAAGCGTGCTGTATCTTCCTGTCCAGATTGATGGATTTGTCGGTGACTGGATAATTGGAATTAATCCTGTTTGAAGTCCGCCCTGGTCATTGTAGCTGTATGAAATAACCGGGTCGCCATCTATGGGAACTTTTACCTTTACGATTACAATGACATCATCGTTAAGCAGCGGATTTGTGGTTACGCCGAAATTAAACGCGCTGTTGCTTGCATAAGTAGAGCCTATCAGCGCTTTTTGGAAATCGACGAGGCCATATCCGAACTCGTTATCCCATCCCGGCGGTCCAATATCAACTACTGCATTTTCGACTCTTGACCGTAATTCAACATTTGTCAGGTTTGGGAAATGGCTTTTGATAATGGCTGCCATTCCGCTTACAAGCGGAGTACTGAAACTGGTACCGCCAATGAGGCCATAATCGGCCTGTTGTGTGAAAATGAGATATTCGACTTCAACAGATGGGGCGGTTGTTACAACATCGCTTCCAACGGCGGTAACTGTTACGGCATCGCCGGAATTACTGAAACTGGAAAGTACAATATTGCTCAAAACGCCATTGTCTGGATAATCGATAGATGAGACACCAATAACATTTGCATAACCCGCGGGGTAATTAATGAAACCCTCTGTATCCGGGTCGCCCACTTTTCCAAGCAGCCCGTTATTTCCGGCGGCTGCGAACAGGACAATACCGGCATCCCAAGCATCATTGCATGCGCCCTCTTCCATTGAGGATTTCCCCATGCCTCCAAGGCTAAGGTTTATTATATCCACACCCTGCAGGATTGCCTCTTCGATTGCTTGAATTTCATCGACTACACTGCACGTAAGATTCTGTCCGCCACATGCTCTGAGCGGCAGAATATTAATATTCCACGCGGCTCCAGCTATTCCAATCGCATTATTACCAATCGCGCCAAGAACACCGGTAACCGCTGTTCCATGTCCGGAATCATCGCTTTCGTCTTCATCGCTATCTCTAAAATCCGCGCCGTTTAAGAGATTTGCTTTCAGATCAGGATGAACTGTATCGACACCAGTATCGATAACGGCAACAGTAACAGTTGCGTCACCGGTTTCGATATTCCATCCTCTTTCAGCATTGGACAGCATAAGATTATCCTGCCTGAAGAAAAGAGGATCATCAGGAGTTACCTGTAGATATCTAATATAATTCGGTTCAGCGATTGCCACATCCGGATTTTTCATCAGTTCAGCGCATACATCAAGGACATCGCCCTCAATAAATAATCTCGTGAAGCCGTACGGGAGAGTTTCCCATGAAGAAATCTCGAATGAATCTGATGATTGAATGGATTCAACATGCCTGCCGTAGATAAACTTAACCACAACCTGCCCTTGCACAAAAGCTGGTTTGGCATCCTCTTTCGCAACTGGAGGCCTTTCGTTGGATATGAATCCCTGTGCGTATAAGAGAGAACAACTGAAAACAACAAACAGAAATGAGAGTAACATGTAAGAAGCAATTCGATATTTCCTGCCTGGTATGTTTTTCATTTCATCTCCTGGTTACTTCTTATCTTTAGATATAACATTTAGATTGAAAAGACCAATCCAAGGTTGAAAGTTTTGCGATTATATCACATGATTTCTATCCGTTGGAAATAAAATATCGGCAGGATTCGAATAACTCGTCATTCCCGCGAACGAGGTTGTCAGGAAAGGTTGATTTTTAATTCCAGATTCCTTCAAAGATGACAGATTGTCATTCTGAACTTGATTCAGAATCCACATCTTTTAGGTTTGAAGATGGATTCCGGGTCAAGCCCGGAATGACATTGAATACAATTACGGATTATTATTTTTACTTCCTTGCGTATTAGGCCTTTTTCAACAAGCCCTTTCGCGGGAATGACGTAATCTTGTTTCGTTGGAATATTAAAATTTTAGCTTTTCCGACAGGCTCTTTCGTGGGAATGACAGTATCATGCTCCTTTTCCTGACTTAGCACCCAATGCGGGGATATGGCTCCTTACTTCGCACGTACCAAGACTGTATGGCTATAATCCCTTTATTAATTCGATTTCAATTTGCTAATTGGGTGCAGCAAATATGATGTCAGCAAGGGTGACGAAGCTCCCGGTGGGGAGAAAATGAAAAACCCGCGGGGTTCGCGGGTTTGTTTTCTGATATAAAGGCAAACTGAATATAAATCTAGTTTGCGTATTAAGCAAATTACTCGAGAATTAACCATGTCGACCAGACCATGTCCTGAACGATGTGATCTGTTCTTGGCTCATTATCCAACACGTTGCCCAGGGGAGTTTTGGTGTCCATCCTGTCAACTACAATTGTTGAAAGTAGATTGTTGCTGCCCAGCGGTGTCGGGAATGAATTCGGGTTGATGTATGGTATCCACTGTTTTGATCGAAGGTCATCACCAATCGCGACTACAATGCCACGGTCAATATCGAAAAGAATGTTTCCGTTGAGCATGACGTCGCAATGAATATCCGAATCGATTCGAACATCTGTCCCAAAGAAATCGTCCCATTTTTCATCTGTGGTAACAGTGTCGAACTGGTCTATGCCATAGAACGCGATGTTTGCCAGACGGTATCTCTCCTGAATCTCAATTTCCTCGAGGGTGAATTGCATATCGAATTTTCTTGTTTCACCGACGAAAGGAATTGTCCAGAAGAACGGGCCACGCCAGCTTTCGCCAACGTGAACTTCGTAGCTTGGCAAAGTTAAAAAGTGAGATGACTGGAAAACCTGCCTTACGGAGATTTGATTTTGCGGGTCATAGAAATCGCCGATCAAATCGAGTCCCTCCATGTCGAGAAGGCGGCCATCTTGTGAAATTGTATAATTCAGCTGAGTTTCAAGAATCGGTGTGATTCGGAAAGAGCCTGATTCTTCACGTCTCTGCTGCTGGCCCCATTCGTCACCGCCACCGCCGCCGCCACCACCAGGTCCCATGCCCTGCATGGGTTGTGGATTTTCCTTGTCGGGAGCTGATTGAACTGAAGGACTGCCTTCACCTCTCTCAGGACCTTCACTGCCTGGAGGCGGATCGTATGGAGCGTTTGAGTATGGGCCTCTACCCGGACCAAATGGCCCGCCAAAAGGCTGCTCATCCCATACGCCGCTGGTTTCACCCAGTACCTCATAAGTCTGGTATTGCAGAGTGTTTGAGATGATTCCATTCGAATTTGAGTTGCATTTCTCATCAAATATCGTTTGAATCACACCGCTGAATTCCTCAACTCGCTGGAATGAAATCTCAGACCCTCTTAATCGTGTCATCTGAGCGTAATGATAGCTCTGTCCGGAGCGAGGGTTGAACATAAGTTCGGTGTCGAAAACACGTTTCGTCATGCCGGCGTCCTGAACCAATATTGTGGTTAGAATAGCCAGGGATGTAATTACAGCTAACTTCTTAATCATAATTTTGCCTCCTTGTGAAGGCGATGATGAATGTTATTATTTAGAATATAAGAATACAAATTATAGCAAAAAGTACAGGCAAATGGTTGATACTTATTGCTCAGTACTTATTTACTTCGGTACTTTGACATGCTCAGTACAATCTGACGATTGGTGGAGCTGGGGGGAATCGAACCCCCGACCTTCTCCATGCCAAGGAGACGCGCTCCCTCTGCGCCACAGCCCCAATTTGTCCTCTCAACTGTCAAATCAGTGAAAGATTTTACAGTATGAGGCATAAATAGTCAACCTGAGTGTATTTTCGTCAGTTATTCTTTAAGGTTTATTTAGTTGAAAAGTGTTGACTGAGTAGTTTAAGGGAATCCGACCATTCACCTTCGGTGAATGTCGGAATGCCATCACAATTCTGAATTATCTTCTATCGTTGTTGAAGGCATGTCGCCCCATAGTTTTTCGAGGCGATAGTATTCTCTTTTTTCCTTGCTGAATACGTGGATAACGAAATCGACATAATCGAGAAGAATCCAACCGCTTTGCGGTGTCCCTTCAGTTCCCAACGGTCTTGTTCCGATTTTTCTTAAACCTCTTTCCAGAGTTCGCCTGATGACATCGAGCTGAGTTGAGCTAAGGCCGGATGCGATAATTGCAAAGTCAAACAGCTGAGTGAATTCCCTAAGGTCAACCACAACAACGTCCTGCGCCTTTTTCTCCAACATCAAAGTAATTGCGTGATTAAGTTCGGGGTTTTCCGGTATGTATTCCGTATCGATAGTTTTTTCAGTGTCCTGCATAATACTCCATAATCCAGTTTGGATTATTAAACCACAAGTAAGATTTTAGGTTGTAATTGTAAAGCCTGCAATGCTTAAGGGTTAAAAAACTCAGCCATCATTATATCAAATTCAGCATAGTCGGGAATCAGCACCCATTTCTTATCGACAATACCCTCCTTTGAAATGGGGATAGTATTATTTTGCATGTTTTCAGGCGGGACATTTTTAATCACTTTTTCGATTGCGATATATTGGGCAAATTTAAGTTTTTTATCCGTGATATTGAAATCCTCATTTTCAGATTCAATTACCGTGATATCAACACATTGAGCAATAGCTGAAAATATTTTGCCAGCTTTAAAAGCGTTTCCAGGATTTTTAAGGCTTTTAAAGAAAGCTTTCCCAAAATTCTGCTGCCGTCTCATTCGAGAAAAATCGCCGTCTATATCCTGGCGATATCGCACATACCCCAGCGAATCTTCTCCGTTAAGCACCTGCAATCCCTTTTGAATATGAATGTGAAGACCGCCGGCGTTGTCATCATAATTCATATTTTTTTCCACATCCATTTCAACGCCGCCAATAAGATCAATAATTGTCTTGAAGCCCTCGTAATTTATCAGAATGAGGAAATCCGGATAATGCCCGGTCAAATTGTAATTTGCTTTAAGAAGCCTTTCCTTTCCACCACGTGTATATGCCGCATTAATCCTGTCCCAGTAGTTTGAAACGGTTCCCGGAATTTCGACATATGTATCACGCGGAATTGAAATAAGTTTCAGTTTCTGTCGTTTGAAATCGAGTTTGGCAAGTATTAAAGCATCCGTGCGGCTTCTGTGTTCCACTTCATCAAGTCCTGCCATAAGGAAGAGAAGTTCCTCTCTGCCGTTGAAATAATATGATGGCGGATGCTTTCCGGAGCCGGTAACGCTTGACGGGTCAATTCCAGTGTAGAAAACATAGAGGCCGTAGACAGTCGAGCCGAGAAAGGAGATTAATATTGCCAGAATCGCGCATATGATTATGTAACTGTCGATTGAAATAAGTGTTCGGATAAATTTCTTTTTCTCACCCGCGTTAAGGACACCGTTAATTTCATCAGATTTTTCTTTGCCAGATTCTTCGGTCGTCTCTTGATGATCATCAGATTGTTCTTTTACGGGTTCTTCGGTCATCTCTTGATGATCATCAGATTGTTCTTTGCCGGATTCTTCGATCTTCTCTTGATAATCAAGAATTTCTATTCTCTTTTTCAAACGTTCCATTGCCCTGTTGCCATCCGGGTGGTAATCGACACCCTTTGACAAGACAAACTCTTTGTTTGATCGAAAAACCTCAAGGCACCCTTTCAGAAAGTCTTTTTCAATTAGTTTACATAACCGATCAGCACCTGGAAATTTTCTGCCCGGCTCAATTTTATCCGCGACAAAAATGAGAAGGTCAAGGTTGTTCATATCAGAGCAGCCAACTGTGTGTTTGGCAATCGCGCTTAATATTTCATCATCGTCAATCTCAAACAACTTTTTAGCCTCGAAAGCCCCAATCACACCATGCATCAATTTTGAATTATTAAGTATGAACCCATCAAAGACATATCCATATTGGTTCGCTATATCAAAATACTGCCTGACAGAATACTCCTTCGCCATATCATGCAAAAGAGCGGCAATCTCGACTTTGGTTTCATCCAGGCCAAGTGAAAGTTCACGGTTTAATTTCAGCGCGTAATCACATGTACGCACACAATGATTAAAAAGCTCATGCGATAATGTGCGCTTCAGGTGCTCTAATATGGAGTCTGTGATATTTTCCGTTTTGGTTTTATCCATCAATAATGCTCAACACCAGTGTTGTTTTAAACCATAAACTAATTACCGGATTTCTAATCAATAGAGATTATACCGGCTAATTGGCATTTATCGAACATGAATCGTAATATGCAAGAAACAAGCCGAAAACGATTTAACTTAAATATTTTCGGATTTCTCATATTAATTCAAACGCTTCATTCAATTCCCTTGATGAAGAACTCCTTTGGTTGATCGTCTATCAGCCGGTTTTGATCTCTAAAATGCTTGTAAAGTTCATATTTCCGTATGTAAACGTCAACCATCGGAGCCACATCCCGGTCGATACTTTCCCCACTTCTTACTTTCTTTCTTATTTCAGTTGATGACACATCCATATCGAATCCGGTTATGAAATTACTCACCTTAATTATTTCATCCGGAATCTTATCAATATCAAATTCGTTCTCTCTTGAAAAAACTATTAATTTACACAGTTCAGGAAATAGATGAGCATCTTTCCATTCGTCAATTGTTAGAAAGGCATCCATGCCGATTATAAGAAACAATTCAAATCCTGTTCGAGTTATTTCCCTTAGAGAATCTATGGTGTAGCTTAATCCGCCGCGATTCAGTTCAATTGGCGTTACGGGAAAATCTTCCTCGACCAAAGTCGCCAGTTGGCACATTACATACCTGTGATGCGGGCTTGCGTGTCCTGTGAAATCCTTCAGTGGATTCTGGTGGCACGGTACGAACAATATTTGGTCGAGACTGAAATCATCGCGCGCTTTTCGAACCATCGCCAGATGAGCTTCATGAGGAGGGTCGAAAGAGCCGCCAATGATTCCTATTTTTTCTATTTTTCCCATATATATAATGAAACGCAAGAATTAAAAAAAAGCAAGTGAACTAGTGCTCTAGTTAACCAGTTAACCAGTTAACCAGTTAACCAGTTAACACGTTAACCCGTTAACTAATTAACAAGCTAACACGTTAATATATTTGTTTGGAATCCTCATCAAGTTTGAACTGAACAGGAAGCCCCTCGACATATTTACCTGAATCGACCAAGAATCTCTCAGCAATCTCCTGAATCAGCGCTTCAACTCCTTCATGTGTTTTAATTGAGATTGCATGCAGTTTGTCATCTTCAAGACGATTTTTCAGTTCACCGATTATTTTTTCACTATCAATATCTGAGGCAATCATATCAATCTTATTCAGCACGGTATATTTTGGTTTCTCAAGAAGCGATTTATCGAATTTGTACATTTCATTTAGAATGATTTCCCTATCGTTCATGAATTCGTCGGGATTGTCAGCGAATTCATCACGCCACGATATCATGTGGACAAGCATTTGCGTACGTTGAATGTGTTTCAGGAACTTGTGCCCGAGTCCCCTGCCCTCGTGGGCGTCCTCGATTAAGCCGGGCAAATCAGCGATAACGACCCTGTAGAATCCGCCTAAATCGATATGCCCGATTTTTGGCGCTAGCGTTGTGAAATGATACTCAGCCTGCTTTGGGTCGGCGGATGAAACAAGAGAGACAAGGCTCGATTTTCCAGCGCTTGGCAGTCCAACGCATCCGATATCTGCAATCATCTTTAATTCCAGATGAAGTTTTTTAACTTCGCCATCCTCACCCGGAGTTGCTTTCCGAGGAGTTTGCTTTATCGATGATGCAAAACAGGCATTTCCGAGTCCGCCTTTTCCTCCCTTAGCCAGAAGAAGCTTTTCGCTATTTTCTTCCATGTCGGCAACGAAGATTTTTGAAGTCATGTCGTAAATTGATGTTCCCGGCGGAACTCGAACCACACAATCACTGCCTCGCGCTCCCCGTCTTTTTTTCCCCTCACCGTTTCCACCCCTGCTGGCTTTGAATATTCTTTGCCCTCTGAAATCCTGCAACGTAAGAAGGCCTTTTTCTATTTCGAAATAGACATTGCCGCCATTCCCACCGTTACCGCCTGCGGGACCGCCTTTGGGTTTAAATTTCTCACGCAGAAACGCGACGCAGCCATCGCCGCCCCGCCCTGCATGAACCTCTATTTCAACCTCGTCCACAAACATATAGCTATTGGAAAAAAACTGTAAAATAAAGGGCGCTCCCTAAACAGGAACACCCTGAAATATCATTGCCTGAAATCTGATTCGCTTACTCCGTAACGACTCGAACCTTTTTTCTTCCACCCGGAATATTTACAAATTGCACTTTACCATCGGCTTTTGCAAACAGAGTGTAGTCTTTTCCAGTACCAACATTTTCGCCTGCTTTGATTCTATTTCCACGCTGGCGGATCAGGATATTTCCCGAACGAGCTACTTCCCCATCGTATAGTTTTACTCCAAGCCTTTTCGACTTTGAGTCTCTACCGTTGGATGTTGATCCCTGTCCTTTTTTATGTGCCATTATCTCACCTCTTATGCCTTAACCGGCGATAACCTCGTCAACTTTAAGCTCAGTGTAATTCTGGCGATGTCCCATGGTTCGTTTCTGGGCTTTTCTTTTCTTGTATGTCCTAATACGGATTTTCTTGCCCTTGCCATCGCCTTTTACAGTGAATTTCACTTTGGCGCCGCTTACGTGCGGCGATCCAACATGTGTATTATCGTCATCGAAAGCACAAAGCACTTTGTCGATTTCAAAAGACTCGCCGACATCGTAACTTAACTTTTCAGTGCGAACCACTTTTCCCGGTTCCACCAAAATTTGCTTCCCACCGATTTCAAGAATTGCTTTCATTATATCGATCCTAAATCCCAAGTAAATTTACAGTATTTACACAAACTTAAATTTTAACACCATACATATTCCCGGTCAATCAATAATATCTGAAATGTTTCAGAATTTTCTGTTAACCTTCACTCTCTTCCGAATCAGAAGCTTCCTCAGTTTCCTCGCTTTCCTTCAGTTCTTCGGTTTCTTCTTCAGTTTCTGCAGCTATCTCAGGCTCTTCGACAGGATCATTCTCGTGTCCAAGTCCGGGCAGCAACGATTGAAGATAAGCATCGTAAACCTGAATATCCAGTTCTTTGTCCTTTTTCTCAACTATCTTTTCCATTGCCTTCGGGTCATCCTGATCAACATACTGGTCGAAACCAAGAAGGATATGCCGCACATCAACGGTCTCACGTTCGCCATCTTCGTTTTTGGTCTCATTCTCAATCATAAGCATATGGCAGCCAAATTGTGTGAAGAATGGTTCTGAAATTTCCTTTAGAGGAATTGTGAACATGGTTTTTTCGAACTCAGGAACAAACTGACGCCTTCCGACGCCCTCATAAACATAACCTTGTTCTTTTCCAGGATCAGTGGAATATTCCTCCTGAGCCTCTTCAAATGTCATTTCACCTTTTTCGATTTTCGCGGTGATGTCCGTGAGCGTTTTAATCATATCCTCATGATGTTCCTTGAACATTCCAATCATGCTTAATGACGGTACTATTTGATTGTAAATTGTCATTTTGTACGTATCGCGCTTTGACGGCATGCTTGCCTGCACGACTTTATTCAATTCACCGCTCGTTATCTCATAGTCGTTGATCTTTGCAATTACTGTGCCGGGATCAACATCACGCCAGTTGGTTTCAGGCATTTCAAGATTATCTATCTCCGCCATGCGAGCCTCATAGTCATCAGGAGGAGTTTTTATCATCTGAAGTTCGGGGATTTCCTTTCGAAGGCTGATATCGATTATTTCAACATCAGATTCCATCGCCATTTCCTGCAATTTCATAATGGTGTTTTCACCTTCCGACAGGAATCTGTCTAGTGTAAGAATCAACTGCCTGAGGTCAGCGGAAACAAATTCACCATTAAGGTCAAGTTGTTCCTTCTCTTTTTTAATAACCATACAGCCCAACGGAGTTATGAACGGTTCTGAAAGTTCACCCTCCTTGAGATTTAAAAGCTGCTGGTCAAGAGCATAGAAAGCTGTTCCAGTGCTGTATGCTTCTATCAATCCATTTGATCTCTCTTTGTCCGGGTCATCTGAATATTCCATGATAGCTTCTTCAAACGTGATTTCGTTGTTGTCAATCTTTGCAACAATGCCCACCATTTCATCAGACAGTTCCTTTATTTCATCCTTGAAATGTTTTTCAATTACGGTCTGCATAAGATAGTGCATTTGAAACGCCCTGAAGAGTCCCATTTTTTTATCCGGAGTTGCGGTTGCAACGGCGTCATCGAGTTCGCCTTTTGTTACAGGCATGCCATTGATGGTCATTACGATACCATCCGCGTCTGTGATAACGGTCTGCTCTATCTCACCGTTTTCCGGAGTATCATCAACCTTCGTTTCACATCCGCATGTTGCTAAAAGTGGAAATGCCACGAGGCAAATCATGATAATCATTAGGTATGTGTATTTCATTTTCTTTCTCCCTGATAAATCATTAAATATTAGACAAGGGATTATAAACTGCATGATTGTAATATACAAATCAAATGCAGCAAATTTGGATATGTAAATCCGTTTTGTCAGATACATACATGATATAATTTCGTTCATGAACGAAGATTCCAAAATAACAGATGTTACGGTTATCATTCCCGCGTATAACGAGGAGATGAACATTGGTGATGTTATAAAGCAGATAAAGGCTGTTGAACCTGAATATAACATACTGGTCGTGAACGATTCATCCACCGATAAAACCGCTGAAATCGCTGAATCATCCGGTGCGCGCGTAATAAACCATCCATATAATAAAGGAAACGGCGCGTCAGTGAAGACAGGCATGAGAAATTGCGATACGAAATATATTGTGATTATCGATGGCGATGGGCAGCATAATCCGGAGGATATTCCAAAGCTGGTTGGACATCTTAAAAAACATGATCTTGTGGTTGGGTCGAGGTCGAAAGAGAGCGAAACACTGATGGTTCGCAATTTCGGGAATCTCATTTTTAATATATTCGCCAGCATGGTAGCGGGATGCTATATCCCTGACCTTACAAGCGGATTCAGGGCGATGTCGAGGGAAATCGCGCTTGAGTTTATCCATATGTTCCCCAACGGATTTTCTTTGCCGTCCACAAGCACGATGGCTGTAATCACGGCGGGATATAATATTAAGTATGTGCCAATTAAAATCAAACATCGAAAGGGGAAAAGTAAAATCAAGCCGCTTTCGGATGGAATAAGGTTCCTGGTTATAATTGTAAGGATTGCTGTTTATTTCAAACCACTTCGAGTTTTCCTGCCAATCAGTTTTGTAATTTTCCTCATGTTCGCGGGAAGCACATTGTGGTACTACAACAATCCTGATACTACCGCTATTCAATCGACTAATGTAATGCTTTTCCTTTCCAGCCTTTTTGTATTTCTTTTCGGGCTTATCAGTGAACAGATAGCGAATTTGCGGTTTACGCTGAGGAAGTAGCGTTTTCCCTCCCCTTTGATGAGTAAAACAAAACAATACCTTGACAATGAATCGTTCAAGATATATAACATTTCTGTTATTATTTTCACAAGCCCTCGGAGGCACTCCTGATGACAGACACTGAAGAACTTAAAAGAAAAGCGGAACAACCGGCGAAAGATGCCATGAAACTGCATCCTTTTTATAAAGGCAAAATTAGCATCACGGCAAAGTGCTGTATCCGTGATTTTAATGATTTTGCTATATGGTACACACCCGGTGTTGCCGCACCATGCAAGGCGATTCATGAAAATATTGAAGAGGTGTTCAAACACACTAATAAGGCTAACTTTGTCGCGGTCATCAGTGACGGCACCCGTGTTCTGGGGCTTGGAGATATTGGACCCGAGGCTGGATTGCCTGTTATGGAAGGCAAGGCGATTTTGTTTAAATATCTTGGCGGGGTCGACGCTTTCCCGATTTGCCTTGACACAAAAGACCCGGATGAAATTATAAGTATCAGCCTTGCTCTTCAACCAACTTTCGGTGGAATAAATCTTGAGGATATTTCTCAGCCGAAATGTTTTAAGGTGCTGGACACTCTTCGCGAAAAGGCTCGCATTCCTGTCTGGCATGATGATCAGCAGGGAACCGCGGCAGTTACACTAGCGGGTTTGATTAACGGGTTGAAAATAGTCGGCAAGAAAATCGAGGATGTTAAGATTGTTTCTCTCGGCGCGGGCGCGAGTAACATTGCGATTTTCAGGTTAATCATCGCCGCGGGAGCAACTCCCGGCAACATAATCATGTGTGACTCAAAGGGTACGCTGCATAAGGAACGTGATGACCTTAAAGAAAAATTCAAGGAAAAGTGGCATTTCTGCCAGACAACTAATAAGGATAACCTGAAAGCTGCCCCTGAAGAGGCAATCAAGGGCGCGGATGTTCTTATCGCTCTTTCAACGCCGGGTCCTGACGTTGTCAAGAAGGAATGGATTTCATCCATGGCTGATGATTCAATCGTGTTTGTCTGCGCGAATCCGACTCCTGAAATCTGGCCGTGGGAGGCAAAGGAAGCTGGCGCGCGAATAGTCGCGACCGGACGTTCTGATTTTCCGAACCAGGTGAATAACTCTCTCGGTTTCCCTGGTATTTTCAGAGGCACACTTGATGTCATGGCGACAACCATTACAGATGAAATGTGCATAGCGGCATCGTATGAACTGGCAAAATGCGCTGAGGATAAAGGATTCCACGAGGACTATCTTGTCCCGACAATGGATGAATGGGAAGTTTATCCGAGAGAGGCGGTTGCAGTCGCGCTTAAGGCAATCGAGCAGGGAGTCGCAAGATTGAAATACACTCCTGAAGAACTTTATCAGATGGCTGAAACGATAATCAAACATTCACGCGATGAGATTAACTGCCTGCAGGAGAATGGATTCATTCAAATGCCACCGGATAATTTAGTCTGAAATAGTTATTTCAGTTATTGATATTTATAGCGTGTTAAGTGTATAATTAAGGTGATTATTCCGGTTTTATATTAATTATTGATTCATAAGACATAGGCATTTAATATCAGGGTCCTTTTTGACCTGGAGGGCCGTGAGGGGTAGTAGAAAGACCGGAATATAAAATAAGACCCGGGTGTTAATCACCCGGGTTTCTTTTTTTGTGTTTAGAATAGCAAAGGAAAAATATTGCAGAAGGAAAGTATTAGCAGAGGGGAAGTAATAGCAGAGGGTTAAAACCCTCTGCTATTATTATTTAAGAGCTGGGTTAGTACTGCTTTCGGACAATGCCAATCAGCTTTCCAAGAATCGCGATTTTGGTTTCTTTTGGGTTGACGACGATTGTTGAAAAAGCGTCATTCGCCGATCGTAGTTCGATTGATTTATCAGATTTGTGAAAATGTTTCAGCGTTGCCTCTTCCTCGAATCCCTCAACCATTATGGCGGCGATTTCACCATTGTCCACTTTCTCCTGCCTGCGAATAATCGCGAGGTCGCCATCGCAGATATGATCGTCAATCATGCTTTCGCCCTTAACCTGAAGCGCGAATACAGTACCGCGGCCAAAGATAAGCGGGTCAAGTTCAAGGTAGTCATCAACGTTGCCTTCATCAAAGATCGGAGAACCCGCCGCGATTCGTCCAACAACGGGAATTTTCCCGGATGGAATTGAATCGGGATGTGCGTCGGGATGGCGTATTACACGTATCGCACGCGATTGATGATGAGAGCGCTCAATATATCCCTTTCTGCTAAGCACCTCGAGATGGTCGGTTACACCCTTCGTGGATGTAATATTCAACTTCCTGCCAATTTCTCTGAATGTGGGTGGATACTTTTTCTCGTTGATGTAATCAACAATAAACTGAAGAACTTCTTTTTGGCGCGCTGTTAATTTTTTTGCCATGTTTCACCTCATTAATTTATTGATTCATGGCAAGAATATTACTAAACATATAATACGCCGTCAAGCGATTAGTTGAAATATTATGGGTGGCAAATTTATGCGTTACCCCGGTGAAGGGACACCGGGTTACAAGTTTTGCGCTACCAATTTACGCGTTACCCCGGTGAAAGGATACCGGGTTACAAGTTTTGCGCTACCAATTTATGCGTTACCCCGGTGAAGGGACACCGGGTTACGTTTTTAAATCGATATTGAAGGTGGATAAAAAATCGGCCGGACTTCATAAGAAGTCCGGCCATTACCAGTAAGGCATCCAACAAAGAGAACCTACTACGTAAATATAATACTGCCTGAAAAAAACGAATCGGCAGATTAGATCATATCGAGAATTTTTTCCTCAATTGATTTCATAATCTCAATCGCTTCAGCTGGTTCAATCTCTTGATTTCTGAGTTCTTTCTCCATTTCCTTTAATTCCTTGAAACAGGATTCGATGAACTCATCCTTTTCGTTTTGCTCAAGGTATTTACCAGCGGCATCTTTAAGCGCTTCCATTGCGCTCTTAAATTTCTGCCTGGTTTCAGGATCAAATCCGGGACCGCGATTCATTTCGGGATTGCCTCTGCGAACATCCTGCCTTTGATTTGGACCGCCTTGATTATGCGGTCTCATCATCTCGCGATTTCCCTGCATGAATGGCGGTTTAATTCCGGCAACATCTCCCAGTTTGCGCTGCGCATCGGAGAGAGTTTTAAAAGCTTCTTCAAATTTACCTTCGTCGATTAACCTCTTAGCCGCGGAAATTCCCTCTTTTACTTCGCCCACAAGGGATTCCCTTTCCTCATCAGTCAATTCCTTTTTCATGAAATGACGTCTTTCGGGCGCCCTGTCCCGATTGAACATTTCATTCCCCGGCCTTTCATTGCCGGGACGCCTGAATTTGCCACGTTCAATACCGAGTGATTTTTCCACTTCATCCAATTTGATTAAAGCATCATCGTAGTTTTCCGCTTCGAACAGGTCTATTGCCTCAAGCAGGATATCCTCAGCCTCTTTGATGTCGATTCCCTCCTCCTCTTTGTCAGCGAGTATCATCGCTAATCGGTCAATTCTGTGCTCAACCATTTTAGCTTTGTCAAAACCATCGCGAGGATTTTCTTGGGGTCTGGCATCAAGCGGATTGCATATTAATATGAGGGAACCAAGTATAATCAGTGAAATAATTGACGTAATTATTTTCTTTGCCATTGTTTTATTCTCCATGTGCCAAAAAAATAAATAAACTTCTCCTTACTGAATATGATAGACGCATAACCTGGGGATGTGTTCCATGTTTTGAGAAAAAAATCAAACTGCCTGAATGAACGCCTTGTGATAATATGATGCCGTTGTGAAAACGCTTTTCAGAAATGACTGGGTAACTTTTGTTCTTGCGCTGTTACTCTCGCTTGGTGGTGTGATATCGATAATCTCAAGCGAGGGGGGGCTTGAATCCGGATTGCCCATGCTTGCCCGTAAACAACTGCTGTTTCTCATGGTCGCGATTGTTCTGTATGTTGTTTTCAGTTTAATCAACTACAAACATTACGCAAAACTCACGCTTGGCATTTATGGATTTGCGGTAATTATTCTTGCCGCGGTATTAATTACAGGCGCTGTACGAGGCGGGGCGGAAAGGTGGATTATTGTTGGCTCCTATCAGATACAGCCATCTGAGCATGCGAAACTTCTAATGATTCTTGTTCTCGCTCGATTATTCACACGCTTGAAAGGGCATTTCAATGATATCTCGGTGTTTCTAGTTTCATTCGGCTCCTTATTACCAGTATTAATCCTCATCGCGCTTGAACCTGATCTTGGCACCGCAATAATTTTCATGCTGATTTTCCTGCTAATGAGTTTTATTTCACCAATCAGCTGGAAGATTCCGGTTACATTTGTCCTGATAGGAATTCTTCTTGTCCCTGCTGCTTTTCCACTAATGAAGGACTATCAGAAAGACCGTATCCTGTCGTTTATTAATCCGGCATCGGATCCTCTTGGGCGGGGATACCAGTCCAACCAGTCGAAGATAGCGATTGGCAGCGGTGGCTTTTCTGGAAAGGGGTTATTCAAGGGGACACAAAACAAGCTTGATTTCATTCCATCTCAATCAACGGATTTTATTTTTTCGATTGTCGGTGAGGAGGGTGGATTTGTTCTGTCATCGTTCGTAGTGCTTCTCTATTTATTTATGTTCCTTCATCTTGGCTCCATCGCCGCGCGAGCGCCGGATCCGTACGGCAGCATGATAATATGGGGAATCTGCGCAATGATATTCATGCAGGCTTTTGTGAATATAGGAATGACAATAGGTATCATACCGGTTACCGGAATACCGTTGCCTTTCATGAGTTCAGGAGTCAATTCACTGATTGTGAATTTTATCTCTCTTGGGGTTGCAAACAGCGTTTATAAATATTCGGATTTTCCTGAGGAGAAGAAGAGCGAATTTGTTCGGCTGCGATAATGTAAGGTTGATTTATAACCGCCCCCCCTTAATCCCCCCGCGAGCGTGGGGAGTTTTTTTTTGCATCTGAATCAATATATCCAGTCTATATGCTTGCGAAGAGAAGGGACAACATACTCCCTCCCCGCTCGCGGGGAGGGCTGGGGTGGGGGATAAACAGAAGGTGATTCCCCTACCCTTTTCCCGCTTTTAGAAATCTCAATCCCTTGATTATGGAATTTGCAAATCCATCCAATTCCGCAGTAAAAGTGAGGGGGTCGGAAAAGAATTCGATATGGAATAAATCCTCGCCACGATAAATATGATATGTCCTGAGAATCGCTCTGGGGTGCTTTTTCATAAACACAATTTCTTCATAATTTGTTTTAAGCACAGCGTCAGGAAGTGAATCAAATATTTCCTCATCCAGCTCGATAAGGATATCCAAAACGAGCGCGTTCTTGCCATCCACTTTTGTGTACATGCTGTTAAGAATAGCTTTTTTCGTTCCGGGATAAAATTTGGGAGCCATCAGCATGCCCATCGACCATTCATGAAGCATATTTTTTTCGCTTGGCGCGGGAATTCCAGGTATCTGGCTTGAAATCCTCCATCCTTTAACAACGCCGAATTGAACACGAACATCCGCTTTTCTCAGAGTAAGAATGTTCCAGGCAATATCTGTTTGTGATTTGTCCTGAGTGAAATCAGCTGTGTCCATTAGGACAAATCCATGCCTGTCGTTGATGATGTCAGGTTCAGCGTAAGGGTCGGACGCTTTATCTGTGGGTTTTGACTCACAGCTGACTGCAAACATACCTGCCAGAACAATGAGTGCTATAATGGAGTGAATTTTCATTATCATATTCTTCGCGCCCTAAAGGAATTGAACCTTTATCTATGGCTCCGGAGGCCATCACTCTATCCGTTGAGCTAAGGGCGCAATTTAATTGCGTAAAAGATGATTCTATCAGAATTTCATTGATGGATAAACCTTTTATAATAATCCGGTATTGCCAATGAGTGATTACACAAAGAACATAAGCAAGCGCGCCAGTATAATACTGAAAGAGAATCTTCCCGATTCGGATTCTCCAATGCTTGTTGCGCTATCGGGAGGCGGCGATTCAATCGCGCTTGCCAGAATCCTTATCGATTTAAAAAATCTGCACCATAGAAAAATATGCGCCTATCATCTTGAACACGGAATCAGAGGCGAAAGTTCAAAACAGGATGCGAAATTTGTTGAAAACTGGTGCGAGCAAAATTCAATCCCACTGACAGTTGAGCATGCGCAAAATCTTGAGGAATCGGCTGTTGATAGATGCCAGTCAATTGAGGAGGCAGCTCGCGAATATCGCTACAGCGGACTGATTCGTGAAGCTGAGCGAATCAACGCGGATGTGATTCTTACCGGCCACACTCTTGATGATGACATTGAGACTTTCATACTCAGGATGTCCACCGGCGCGTCTCTCAAGGCTTTATCGGGAATTCCGGTCTGTTCAAGAATAGCGAACGTCCTGCTTGTAAGGCCGCTTCTCGAATGTGGCAGAGATGAGTTAAGAAAGTATCTTGAAGAAAACTCGGAATCATGGGTTGAGGATGAAACTAATCGTCAGCCAGACACTCTTAGAAATAAGGTTCGTTTGCTTGTTCTTCCGCATCTGTCTGAAATATTTTCAAGGGATGTGGGAAAGTCAATCGCGCGAACGATTTCAAATATAAAACGAGAGAGTGATTTGCTTGATACTCTTTTATGTGATGATGAAATAGCCGGAGCAATCTGGAAGAGATTCGAGACGGAATGGAAAATCGGCTTTGTCGCATCCGTAAGTGGTTTAAAGAACGCCCACGCAGCCATGCGATACAGGATACTATTATGGGCTTTAAACGAATTGCACTTTCCATTGAAGCGCAGAAAAGCCGATATATTTATAATGGCGGATGATTTCATCCGCTTGAAAGGTGGGAAGAAATCTCACCATATTGGAAACGGGGTGTTTATCGCAAGGTCAGGCAAAGGCTTTATTGTCGCGTGTTTAAAGGATAAAATGAGTCATGAGAATTTTGATCCGAAATCATCGGATGCTGAGATGTATGTCAGGGAGTTGGTTGAAATGACACAATTGAGCGATGACAACAAAATTCAGAAACCCGGCAGATATAAAATCGGGGAGTATGAAGTCATAGTGGAGACAGTTGATACAACCGAAATCAACCGAGAGGAGTCTGAATCTGATGACAGGTCAGTTGAGTATTTTGATCCGTCAATTCTCGACGGTGGAATCGAACTTGTGTTCGGTTCGACTATAACAGGTTCGGAGAAGTTGTCGGTAAAACCGAAAAAGGATATCAAGGAAGAATACACAAAATTGGGTAACCGTACTCTGGTCGATTTCTGGGTTAAGTGGCCTGTATTAAAAAAGGATAATGATGTAATCTGGATAGTTGGAGTCTGCCGCAGGGATATGTATTCGCACACAGGGCAGAAAGTTCTTAAGATAAGCGTTCTGATGCCTGTTCATAACAAGGTTTTTATTTGATGAATGCGAATTTATTAGTTTATAATGCGAGACCTCTGAAAAAGGATGAAATGATACTGGTTCTTATAAGCAAAAAAAGAATGGATTCCGGGTCAAGCCCGGAATGACAATAGTCGGATTGACAATAGTCGGAATGTCAATAGTCGGAATGACAATAGTCGGATTGACAATAGTCGGATTGACAATAATTTGTCATTCCGGCGAAAGCCGGAATCTATTCTTTTTCAGAGGTCTTAATGTTATAATTAAGGTTTTATGGGAGTACTAAAAAGTAAATATGTCCAAGAATTATAATGCCATATTCGCATTAACCCTTCTCATTCTTGTCGCGTTGTTCTGGTCAATCTGGACAAGCAGCAAGCGAATGGAGGAAATCGATTTCATGTCCCTTCAAAAGGAACTCATTGGGACAGGTGAAATAAACGATCAAATCACCGAGCTTGAGATTCGGGATGAGGAAGGCGTTGTCATCGCGACCAAAGCCAGTGGAACGCGAATTAAATCAAACCTTCCAACAAGCTCAGACTGGTGGATAGAATCTGTCATACAGAACAAACTAGTGGACACTGTCCGCTTTATGAAACCACCGCTTTATCTTCAGATACTGGGACCGGCGTTCATTTTCATCCTTCCGATTATCGTTATCATATTCCTGTATATGCTGATGATGAGACAGGCACAGGCATCCGGCGGACAGGCAATGAGCTTTGGAAAATCCAAGGCCAAAATGCTTACGGATAACAAACCGAATGTCAATTTCAACGATGTCGCTGGTATCGAGGAAGCCAAAGAGGAACTTGAAGAGGTTGTCGAGTTCCTTCAGGATAAAAAGAAATTCATTGCTTTGGGAGCCAGAATTCCCAAAGGCGTTTTGCTTTTAGGTCCTCCCGGATGCGGTAAAACTCTTCTGGCGCGAGCGATTGCAGGCGAAGCCGGAGTCCCATTTTTGCACATGTCGGGAAGTGACTTTGTGGAAATGTTCGTTGGAGTCGGTGCGAGCCGTGTGAGGGATTTATTTGATCAGGCAAAGCGCCATGCGCCATCAATCATTTTCGTCGATGAAATTGACGCTGTCGGCCGCCAGAGAGGAGCAGGTCTGGGCGGCGGACATGATGAACGCGAGCAGACTCTAAACCAGCTTCTAGTGGAAATGGATGGATTCGACCCAAACAGCGGTGTGATAATTCTGGCAGCAACAAACCGTCCGGATATTCTTGATCCCGCTTTGCTTCGACCGGGACGATTCGACAGGCGAATTGTCGTTGACAAACCTGATGTCAAAGGCAGAGAGGATATTCTAATAATTCATTCACGTGAAACGCCTCTTGCTGATGATGTCGATTTGAGAGTGCTCGCGAGAAGAACTCCGGGATTCACTGGGGCGGATTTGCAGAATCTGGTTAATGAAGCCGCGATTCTCGCGGCGCGTCACGAATTGAAAAAAGTTACAATGGCGCAATTCGAGGAGGCGACAGACAGGGTTATAGCGGGACCGCAGCGTAGAAGCAGAGTTATTTCCGAAAAGGAAAAGGAAATGATCGCTTTCCATGAAGCGGGCCATGCTCTTGTCATGTTCTTCTCGGGAGATATTGATCCTGTTCACAAGATTTCAATCCTTCCACGCGGAATGGCGCTTGGTTATACTCTGCAACTTCCTCTGGAGGACAGATACCTCACAACCAAGAATGAACTTATCCATAAAGTCAAGGGAGCTTTAGGCGGAAGAGCCGCAGAGGAATTGATTTACAACGAACAGACAACCGGCGCACGCGATGACCTTTCGAGAGTAACCGAGCTTTCACGTCGAATGGTCATGGAATTTGGAATGAGCAAAAAGCTTGGACCAAGAACATACGGAAAACAGCGTCACCAGGTATTCCTTGGCCGGGACTTTGGAGAGGAACGCGATTACTCGGAGGATATCGCCAGGGAAATTGATAAAGAAGTAAATGAACTAATTGAAGATTGTTTTGCAGATGTTAACGCAATGTTGGTAGCGCATCGCGATAAACTGGAAAACCTTGCTCATGCGCTTCTGGAACGCGAAATGCTGGTAGCTGAGGAAATCAAGGCGATAATGGAAGGGAAACCGTTGCCTGAAATAGTCATTGATGATGATTCGTCGCCACCCTCTGATTCCATTGAGGATGAAAAGGAAAAGGATGAAAAGGAGGATGAGTCATTAGAGCACGGCGGATTATCACCAGAACCGGCATAATGTGTGGATTATAATGTATTTTGGAAAAGGTAAAGATTTTTTGACCAAAAGCTTGTTTTAGAGTATCATTATTAATTATAATGAATACCGATAGATATTGTAATGTTACGAAAGTTTTAGCTATAGCATCTATCAGTTTGTACTTAGAGCGGGTATAATTAAAAATGGTATCTGTGATATCATTCGAATATAATATTTATTTCAAGCTCGTTCTTAACGCATTAAAATTGCGTTGAATGACCGGAGGGTAACAAATGAGACTTACTATCATATTGTCCGTATTGGTGATTTTATCGTTAGGAGTGTTAACATCATGCTCCAGCCCGAGTACTGATACATCCAAATATTTTCCAGATGAACAAACCGGGTCAGGCGATGTAGTGGATATCACAGCTCAGCAGGGATCAGCTATCCCAACATCCACAATCAAGAAAGCTGAACCCAATCCGGAAGATGTTCACAAAAAAGCCGTTTCTCCGGGTCATCTACCCAAATGCGTTGACCAGTTCGCAGCCGCGAAGAAGGTCTGGGAGAGAATGAAAGAAGCCAACGATTATTATGGCTGTCCGAGATATAAGTTCGATATTGGCGACAGGGCATATATTAATGGAAACCCGTTGACTGAAATGAGCGAATCTCCACGCGCGCTTGAAGAGCGTATTCTGAAAGAGGCGGAACTAATTGCAGCAGACCCCAAACTCAAAGCTGCGACAGAAGAATTCCAAAAAGCTATGGAAAGTGGAGATGCTCTATCGCCAAAAGCGATGGCGGATATGAAGAAAGCTGGAGAAAAGTTAATCTCACAAATGAGCGATATTGAAATGACCGCTTCCTGTACTCCCGTACCACTTCTCATTACATGGGATACATCGAAAATAACCGGTGTAAAGGATGTCAAATCGTGGGGCGCTCACTCGACAATAGTTCGAATCAAGGGACGACGTCGCGGCGTCGAAGGCAACTGGTATCATATCCGCCTTATGAAAGGCGGTATTGAGGAAATGAAAGGCTGGGTGCCTGAGAATCTGATTTCAACATCATTTGACATGCCCACTGGCGGATACATCGGCACGAGTTTGGCATCATGCGGCAGCAGCGGCGGCGGTGGATGAGGCTAGTGAATTTTTTGGAACCGTGAGTTCCGAAAAACAGTTGGTAGGTTAGAAAGTTAGCAGGTTAGTAAGTTAGTAAGTTAGTAAGTTAAGAAATTGTGCCCTCGTAAAGAGGGCTTTTTTTTGTGATTAATAAACAGGATTGCGGATAGTTTTGGTGCTTTTGAAACCGCCCTATTTTGGCGGTTAAAATTATATTTGTGGGGGCGTTGCTTGCTGCGCCCGGGTGGGCCCCATTATACTTGTTCAGTTCGGGGCGCAGCAAGCAGCGCCCCTACGATTGGGTTATTTATCTTTCGTAGCGGATTCTGGGATCAACCATCGCGTAGAGAATATCAACGACAAGATTAACGAGGACGAATACGAATGCGAAAAGCATAACCGCGCCCATTACGATTGGGAAATCGCGCTGCCGGATTGCCTCCACCACAACGCTGCCCAGACCCGGCCACGCGAATACTGTTTCAGTTAAAACCGCTCCGGCAAGCAGGTAGGCAAATTGAGTTCCTATTACCGTGATAATTGGAATCAGCGCGTTTTTCAGTGCGTGATGCGTTATCACTCGAAATTCACTCAACCCCTTTGCGCGCGCGGTTCGTATGTAGTCCAGATTAAGAACCTCGAGCATGGATGATCTTGTCATGCGCGCGATTATCGCCATCGGTATTGTCGCAAGCGTAAGGGCGGGTAGAACCAATTTTTCATGGAAAAAAGGGAGTGTTATTTTCCAGATTCCCTCCCCTATTGATACTCGAATAATCTGATCAAAATATGGAATTGCTGTTTTAAACGAGCCGATGCTTATTGGAATATATCTGAAAGTGTCGATGAATCCCTCGCCTGATATCCAGTGCAGTTTTGATATGAAGACAATGTAAAGCATCATGCCAAGCCAGAATACGGGCGCGCTGACGCCTATTAGAGCGCCGGTCATGCAGATGTAATCAAGGATTGTATTTGGCCTGAACGCACTGAAAATGCCGACAATCACCCCAATAATTATCGCAATCACCAGCGCGGCGATTGTGAGAATCGCAGTGTTTACAAACTTTTCGGATAGAACGTCGCTAACCTCTCGCCCGTGCATGCGATACGATTTCCCCAAATCGCCTTGAACAGCGCTGGTGAGGAATCGTCCGTACTGCACATACCACGGCTTGTCGAGTCCCCATTTTTCGCGTATTTTCTCTTCAATTTTCGGATCGGATTTCTGTCCCATAATGAAACGAACGGGGTCACCGGGTACTATGAAGGTCAGCATGAATGTTATGAAACTAATCCCGAGCAGGACAGGGATTAGCTGATAGAGGCGTTTTATTGTGAAGGAGAGAAGGTTGATATTGTTTCACCATTGATGCACCATGCTAAAGCATGGTGCTATTTAATGATTGAGACCAAAGACTCATCTGACAATCTTCATGTCACCTGCAATCATATGTTTCTGCCTGTTGATGCTTTGTGTGAACAGTGCATCGCGAAGTTCATCAGGTTTCAGATTGTATCTGTCGATGCCGTTTATATCCAGCCATTTCGCGCTTAAGCCGGGAATCATTAATTCGAATTCGCCGGTTTGAGTTTTCACTTCGAATATCAATTCCAGATTGTGAATGCGTCCTTTTGATGTACCAAATTTATTTTCGATAATCACAAGAAAGCGACCGACAGAAACATCCATGTTGAACTCCTCCTTGAATTCGCGACGGAGCGCATCACGCGCGCGTTCGCCCCATTTAATCGCGCCTCCGGGAAGGGAGTAAATCCTGTCCATTTCGGATTGCTCGGTTGAGTATTCCGCGAAGATATTCCCCTGATGCTTGCAGAGTCCGCGCACTGTTACACGCGGGACTCCGAGTTTCTGGAAATGCTCTGCCTGGATATCGGATTTGTCATCGTTCATGATTTCATCCTTGTTTTGTTGCTGGAATTATTATAAACGATAAGTCGTGATGTTACCTCTTACAGAATGCCCCCACCCCAGCCCTCCCCGCGAGCGGGGAGGGAGTTAACATAATCTAATGTTCGCACTTGTATAGTCATGATATACAGTTAACAAGTGAAATATTTAAAAACGTCTCCCCCCGCTCGCGGGGGGATTAAGGGGGGGAAGTGTATTGTAACCCGGTGTCCCTTCACCGGGGTTTTGCGCAAGATAGCCACCTGTTTCCCCGGCAAAGGGATGCCGGGCTACAATTCAACTAACTTACTAACCTGCTAACTTTTCATTTTGAGTACTGCTTTGACCGCTTTGATTATTTCCTTGTCGTTGAGATTCCATTTTTCGAGTAGTTCATCCCATGGACCGCTTTCGCCGAATACATCATTAACGCCGACTATTTGCATCGGGACAGGATGAGACTGAGTGACAATCGCGGCGACAGCTTCGCCCAATCCGCCGTAGATGTTGTGCTCTTCGACAGTAACAATCGCGCCTGTTTCTTTCGCGCATTTGATTACTGTTTCCTTGTCAAACGGTTTTAGAGTTTGCGCGTTTACCACTCTAACGCTGATTCCCTCTTTTTCAAGGGCGGCCATTGCTTTCAGTGAATAGTAGTTCATCAGGCCGGTTGTGATTATTGTTACATCCGAGCCTTCATGAATGATATTTGATTTGCCAAGGATGAAAGGGTCATTCGGATTTGTAATGATAGGAACTTTTTCCCTGTTAAGGCGCACGATTACAGGCCCTTTGATTTCACACGCCAATTTAATCGCCTTTCGCGCCTCGTGATAATCAGCCGGGACGAGGATTGTCATGTTGGGAATGACTCGCATTATTCCGATGTCCTCGATGCATTGATGCGTTGGGCCATCGGGACCGACACTGATTCCGCCATGCGATGCTGCGATTTTTACATTCAGATTAGCATAGCAGATTGTGTTTCTAATCTGGTCCCATGCCCTTCCAGTCACGAAAACCGCGTATGTGCTGACCCAGGGGATTTTGCCTTCAATCGCGAGTCCAGCCGCGGTGCAAAGCATGTCCTGCTCCGCGATTCCCATATCGAAAAACCTGTTTGGGAATTTCTCATCGAATCTGTCGCTCATTGTTGATTTGGAAAGGTCGGCATCGAGGACAACCAAATCCTCGTTCTCGCCGCCAATTTCAATCAGCATTTCGGCGTAAGCTTTTCGCGTCAGTTCAAACGGCGGAAGCTCATCTCGCTTTATATAGTCAAGAACATTGTAGTCATCAGGAATTTCAGGCATTGAATTACTCCCAAACGTAAGATTGGATTTTTACCATGGATATTTCATATTGTTAATATCATCAACAGCTTTTTTGTATTCCTCATCGTTAGGCGCTCTCCCGTGCCATCCGGCTTTATCCTCCATGAAACTGACACCTTTTCCCTTAATTGTTTTTGCCAGCACCACAGTTGGTTTGCCTTTCGTTTCGGCAGCTTCCGTATAGGCGTCGATTATCTGCTGTAGATCATGGCCGTTGATTTCAACCACGTGCCAGTTGAAAGCTATGAATTTATCCGCCAGAGGCTCAACATTCATGACATCAGCGGTGGCGCCATCGATTTGAAGTCCGTTGACATCGACAGTAAGGCAGACATTATCGAGATTATAATGCGCGGATGACATAATCGCCTCCCAATATTGCCCCTCCTGTATTTCACCGTCACCAGCTACAACGTAAACTCTCCTGCCATTTTGCCCGTTAAGGCGCATCGCGAGCGCCATTCCGTTTCCGACAGACAATCCCTGTCCGAGTGAGCCGGTTGAAACTTCAACTCCGGGACATTTCAGGGCATTTGGATGCCCTTGCAGTGGGCTTCCGGTTTTTCTAAAAGTCTCCAGCCATTCAGGCGGGATTACTCCCATACGGGCAAGAAGTGAATATGAAAGCGCGCTGCAATGCCCTTTCGACATGATAAAAATATCGCGCTCATCCCAATCCGGGTTTTTCGGATCGTATTTCATTATTGACTTGTAGAGGACAGTTGTGAAATCAGTCGCGCTAAGCGGACCTCCGGGATGCCCGGATTTAGCCTTGTTTGTCTGGAAGACAATGTCCAGTCTTACCTGTCTTGCGAATTCGATTAATTCCTCAAGGGAAACATCTTTGAAAGCCATCATCTCACCATTATATGTTGATGAAAAGCAAAAACCCGCTCCCCCTTGCGGGATGGTGTGATTATAGCACAGGCTTAATATGTTTTGAATTGTTTGATACAGGACAAAATAAAAAGCCGGACAAGAGAGTCCGGCTTGTTTTAATCAGAATCAGGCTTACCGATTAACCAGCGCTTTTGCAACATTGCTTTTTACCACATTCTTTCTCTTTAGCAGCTGATTCTTCAATCTCTTCAGTTTCTTCAGTTTCTTCAGATTCGCAGTTTAAATCATCACCAAGCAATTCCTCAAGTTCCGCAATGAGTTTTTCCGGGTGGCCAACTCCGTTTTGTATCAGAACAATTTTTCCTTCCTTGTTAATCACAATCAGTAAAGGAATGTGTTTAGACTGATAGATCTTTTTCCTGAGTTTGTTTTCGTAGTCGTGCGCGATTGTGAATTTTAATCCCATTTCCTTGACATTATTCTCAATCAGTTTTTTTTGGCGTCTGGGGTCAACCGTAATTGCAATAACCTCCGCGCAATCGGAATGCTTTTCATAGAACTTCTGAAGATATGGAAGTTCCTCCAGGCATGGCTCGCAGTATGTCGCCCAGAATGACATGACTATCGCTTTCTTGCCAAGGTAATCATGCAGTTTGAATTCCTCGCCATCCATAGTGTTTATAATGAATCTTGGCGCTTTTTTCCCTTTATGCGCTTTGTTGCCATCGATAATCCGCACATTATCTTTCGCAAACGCCGACCCGGCAAAAGAGATTATCATTACCAGTGCCATCAGGATTGTTATATGAAGCTTTGCCTTACTCATGTGTATCCTCCGAAATGGTTCTAAATAATTATTTAATTATAGCAGAGGGTTTAAACCCTCTGCTAATTTAAATCCATAAGGAAAATTCTTAATTCCTAAAAATCGTTTTCGATACTTTCGATGCTGTTTCGTTCAGGTAAGCATCCAAATCATCCGGCAGTGAATTGCGAAGTTGATTAATGCTTTCGCCGACTGCCAGCCTCAGTATTATATCCCCGATTACCTCATCACCGCAAGAAATCAAATGCTGAATAAAAGAACCCCTATGGCTTTCACTGATAACATTTATCCCCTCTTTCGCCAATTTGGCGCGAATCATTCTCACTTTCTTACGGAAAGTTTTTTCTCCCATGAATGATTTTCTCTCATAAGGTGTGGCAATTTTAGGTATGAAAGGGTTCAAGCTGATTGTTGTTCTCGACCCCGGTCTTGCGGACTGGGCCAGTTTGTTGATTTCAAGAGTTCGTTTAATCAGCAAATTCTCCTCGTTATCGGCAGCATCAGGCAATCCGAGCATCAGGTACAGTTTGATTTCTCTCATTCCCGATTTTAACGCGTATTCAACACGATTTAAAAGTCCATCCAGTTTAATGATTTTTCCAATGCTTCGTTGAACTTCCTCATCAAAGGTTTCCACTCCAAGAGTGAGGGTTTTCATCCCGGATTTTGCGAGTAAATCCAAAAGGGGTGATTTAAGTGAGTTGACACTTAACGCGGACAAGGATGGTTTCATGCCTTTGTCTAAAAGATTTTCAAGCAGTGGCATTATCGATGAATGAAGCGATGGTATCGCTCCGATTAGCCCAATTTTTTTCGACTCGTTTTCATGTCGTAAGGCATCCTCAAGAATCAGGCTTAATGGTCGCTCGCTCGTTTTTTGGCGTATATTCCCCGCAAGGCAAAATTTGCATTTGACAGGACATCCACGAGTTATCTCAATAAGATTGGTCATGGAAAAAACCGAATGCGGCGTAATTATCGGGCTGAAACTGCTTGAATCTGCCCAGTTGTTATTTTGATTCTGCCTGACTCTGTAGTTGCCGTTTGAATCCTCAAATTCCCTGGAAAGAAACCATGAGGTATCATCATCGACACAGGCGTTTTCAATCTGATTTACATATTCGTTTTCCAGCTCGCCGATAAAAACGGCATCCATGAATTTGACCAAAGGCAGTGGATTCGCGGTTGATGCCATCCCACCTGCGATTAAAAAATTCCCGCCTGACTTCTCACGTTTTTTCCGGGATGTTTCGATTCCTGAATCAATCAGCATTTTCAGCGCATTGATATAATCAAGCTCAAAAGAAAAGTGGAACGCGATAGTTTGGAGTTTTTTTAGCGTTGCCGCGGTTTCAATTGAAACGGGAACATTATTTGAATTACGGATATTGAAGAAAAATCTTTCAGGTTTGAATCCGGCTTCCACCAAATACCTATAGACAGTCAGGTATCCAAGCGATGACATTCCAACCTCATACGAATCCGGGTAAACGAGTGCGACAGGTTTGCCGTTTTTATCAGGCTGGCAATCAGGAAGATGAATTTCCGTGTTGAATAATTCTTTACGATATTTTTCCTTTCGCGCGCTCATTACAAATGATTATAGCTGGTTTGTCGGTTAAAGAGAAATGCCAAAGAAAAAACCGGGACATGCCCGGTTATATTCGCAGAATGCAAAATATTTATTTTTGATTTTAGTCCTTGTAATTACCCTTTCTAATGAAAGATGGAATATCATAATCCACTTCGGAACCATCATCGGGTAGAGTGTGGACAGTATCAGAGGAATCTGAAGACAACTCATTTCCCATCAATCCCTCTTTAATGGGAATTGTCGGTTCACTCTCAGCGTTGAGAAAATCGGTCGCGAGAATGGTAACTCGGATTTCATCCTTGATCGAATTGTCGATTGACGTACCAAAAATGATATTCGATTCGTTGTCTGAAATGGCGTAGATTTCCTCAGCCGCCTGATTAACCTCGTTTAATCTGACATCGCTGCCAGTGAAGTTAATTAGAATTCGTTTTGCGCCCTCGATATTGGTTTCGAGAAGCGGGCTTGCGATAGCCATGCGAACCGCGTCAATAGCGCGATTTGCAGATGAACCGTAACCCATTCCGATAAGCGCGGTGCCTGCATCCTTCATGACAGCTTCAACATCAGCGAAGTCAAGGTTAATGACACCCGGCTTGACAATAAGATCACTTATTCCCTGAACGCCCTGCTTTAGAACATCATCCGCAATACTGAACGATTCGAGCATGGTGGTTTCCTCACTGATAACCTCCAGCAGTTTATCGTTCGGAATTGTGATAAGCGCATCAAGGGAATCGCGAAGATTTTCGATGCCTCTTTCAGCAACATGCCGTCTCTTGAATCCCTCGAAGGTAAAAGGCTTTGTTACAACACCAATTGTCAAAGCGCCTTTTTCCTTTGAGATTTCGGCGATAATAGGCGCGGCACCTGTTCCGGTACCTCCCCCCATGCCCGCTGTAATGAAGACCATCACTGAATCCTCGAGAGCCTCACTGATTTCCGCTTTGGATTCCATAGCGGCTTTCAATCCAGTCTCGGCATCACCACCGGCACCAAGTCCGCGAGTGCATTTCGGTCCCAGCTGGATTTTGTGCTGCGCCATAGACATATCCAGAGCCTGGAGGTCGGTGTTGGCAGCGATATACTCAACGCCCTCAAGACCCGCTTCGATCATTCGGTTTACAGCGTTTCCGCCTGCGCCACCGACACCTATGATTTTAATGCTTGCTGTGTGAGCCATTTGTCTTTTTATCTTCCTTTCCCTTATTCCAAAACCAGTAACAGGTGAGGTTGATTCTTTTTCTGAATTACGTTTTTTCTTCTTTTCTGATAATTTCGGTTTTGCCTCAGTTGTTCGTCTCTTCTCAACATCGGCAATCTCCTGATGTGTACTTTCAACCTCGGTTAAATCCACATCGTCATCATATTCTGTCAATTCCCGGCTATCATCCATTTCCATACCCTCAAACTCATTATCGAATGATAGCCTTTCATTGTCATCAGATTTTAGTATGTCAGCTTTCTTTTTGCTAATTTTCTCCGCCCTCCCGTTATTTACTGTACCACTCAAAGATCCTTTTCATGCTTTCGATTATTCTATCCATAATGCTCAGGTTGTGATTTATCCCTGTATAAGTTGAATTCCCATTGGCATATTTTTTTCTGCTTTTCCCAGCCAGTTTGATAAGCCCAACCCCGGTTGCGTAAATCGGATTTTGCACGTCCTCTTTCAAGCCGCTGATATTGTGGGGGCGCCCTATCCTTACCGGCATTGACATCATCCTTGTAGCGACATCGATTACTCCCCTAAGTTGAGAACCGCCACCAGTAATTACCAGACCGGATGGAATTTTCTCCCAGAAACCAGCTTTTGATATTTCCCTCTTTATTAATTCAAGAATCTCCTCAATTCGAGGACTGATAATTTCACTTATGATTTTCACCGGAATCTTCTGTTCTTCACCAATGCCAGCTTTTGTTATGGTAACAATCTCATGCGAATTTATGCTTTCCTTGTCAACACCGCCAATCAGACACTTGATACGTTCAGATTCCTTTACGTTGATATTCAGCCCGAATGAAATGTCGGAGTCAAAATGGTCGCCGCCAATTGGAAGAATTGATGTGAAAGCGATACAGCCATCCTGATAAACAGCGATGTCAGTGGTACCGCCTCCGATATCGACAAGTGCGACACCGGATGCCTTTTCATCGTTTGTTAAAACAGCTTCACCGCTCGCGGCCGGTTCAAGGAATAGTTCATCAACCATGACATCCGCAGCTTCAATCGCCCTGTAAACATTTTCAATATGCATAATGGCGCCGGTAATCAGAAGGGCGTTTACCTCTAGTCTCATGCCGCTCATGCCCAGAGGGTCTCTTATTCCAGCCTCGCTGTTTACAATATAATCGCGCACAAGAATATCAATTAACCTTTGGCCGGAAGGCAGTTCAATTCTCTTTGCTACTTCAAGCACTCTTCTTTTGTCGTCCGCTGAAATTCCTTTTTCCGGATTATTCACAGCCACTACAGCGGATGACGGTATGCTTTTGATATGGTTTCCGGTAATTCCAACACAAGCATTTTTAATCGACACACCTGCCATTCTTTCCGCGATATTGTTCGCTTCACGAATCGATGCGATTGTTGTTTCGAGATCCACAATCAGGCCTTTTCTCAAGCCATCAGATGGATACTTGCCAACTCCGATAATGTGATACTCACCATTGGAGGAAACATCCGCGATTATCGTGCAGATTTTAGTTGTGCCGATATCAATCCCAGCGATTATTTCTTTATTTGAAATGCTTGTATTCACTCTCTCACCGATGTTACCTTCCTGAAGGTAAAACGATCCTGGAATAAAGATTCTAATCACGTTTTCAAAAGAGTAAAGTATCCATAATCCTGTAATTTTACATAATCAGGAAAGCTATTTCTCTTCTGAAAAACGTTGATTTTCTCAGTCGAGGAATCTCCCCGCGCTGGAAGCCGTTTGGAAATTATATCAAATTAATTACGATGAACAAGTTTTTCTTTTAAAATCATAAAATAGCATTAACAGTCAGTTTTGAAAAGGTTTGGGGAAAATGTTAGTATTCTTAACTTAAAAATGGATTCCCGCTTTCGCGGGAATGACGGAAATGGATTCCTGAGGACAGACTAAAAAACCCGCTTTCGGGTTTGTTGAAAAAGGGATAGGTTCAATGTAACCTGGAATGCCTTTATAAAAAAGAGTGAATCCATTATACAATATTCGCAGGCATTCCGGGGAGTTGGCTAGATACGCCAGATCCCGGCATGCCTGCGATGATTGTCGGTAAGATTTACATTTTCATATAAAGGCATGACCGGGTTACGGGGAAAATAGGATTTTTCAACAGCCCTTTTCGCGGGAATGACGGAATAATGAATATACTAAAATGAATAAACCATCTATCAGGAGTTGAGCATGTTAAAGGAATTCAGAAATATACTTACAGCAACATTCATATTGACAGCACTTTGTGTTTTAGTTAGCGGATGCGAGGTTAACGCCACTGGTTCATCTCGCTGGCAAAAACTGCCGAATCTGACAAAGCCAAATATCAGCAGTAATATCGATCAGGGCGGCGAGTTCAGGAAAGCTCTGGAAATACTTGAGAATGTGAAACTTGAGGATGATGAGCTTATCAGAATCGTTGTTACGTTCTGGGATATGGCATATTTCGCCGGTGGACTTTCGGCGGATCTTGTTGATACCAAAATAGTTGTAATGAAACCGACTGATCTCTACAAGTTCAAGCCAAACAAGGAAAGGGTTCTTCCGATGCTGGAGGATGCCCATGTTGTTTTCAAGGTCGGAAACGGTCTTGATGACTGGATTGATCCGCTTTATGAGGAAGCAAAAAACGCCAATCCCAACCTTGTTCTGGTTGATCTTTCTCGAAATGCAAATTTAATCGGCAACCTTTGGAATCCTGATCCAAAGTTTCGTTTAGCTATAAAGGAATACAACCCGTGGTTCTGGTTGAATCCTGATAGCATAATGAAAATCGCCGACACCTTTTACCAGGTCTATTTCACTTTCAGGCCTGAAAAGGATGAGGATATGCGCAAGGGCAGCGGCATACTCCAGAACAACATGGCAATATTCCCATCCTCACAATATCAGTTGCAGAAAATCGTCGGGAAAATCGTAATTCAGGATGTTCCTGCCTGGCCTTACTTTGCAGAGTATTTCGACCTTACAATCCATGCGACACTAATGGAGGACGGTATCACGGAACCGGATGAAGCGCGGCTTCAGAAACTTGTAACAGAAGCGAAGGAAAACAATGTCGTCGCGATTATTAAAACCTACGGTTATGGAAATGGCATCGCTGATCGTTTCGCTGAAATGTCCGGCTTGCCTGTCATCGAACTTTATCCTCATCCAGGCATGCAGGAAACCGGCATGAAGGATTACTTCCAGCAGATAATGGGAAACACAAACATATTGCTTAAGAATTTCCGTCAGCTTGGATTGCCTGAACAGGAAGTGGAAATACCATCAGCTGAGCCTGAAAAGCAGCCAACCGCGGAGATCGAAATCCCTGAGGAAGCCAGGAAAGCGCTGGAAGAGAAACTTAAAGAACAGGCGAAAGATGAAGAGAGCGGGACTGGGTAGTGTTAGTACGTGATATATTAAAATCAAACCGGGCCAGAAATGATCCGGTTTTTTGATGTTTGATAATCGAGAGGAAAAATGGGATTCCAACCATTAGTTTTTCGAAGATGATGAGTTATTATCCTGCGCATATATTGTTATAGAACTTGATATGGGCTGTCACCGAGGCTGGCACCGTGGCTGACACTTTTTGCAGTAGATTGAAGTATTCTAACGCAGCAGTGCTCGATGTTTACTGGGTTTTCTTCTCTCGCTTAACTTGTTAGATGAGTAATTATCCTACGTATATAATAATGTAGAACTTGATATAGGCTGTCACCGTGGCTGTCACCATGGCTGACACTTTTTAGTGATTTCAGAAAAAATCGACAATATCATTTTCAGCGCAAACAAGTTCAAGTTTGCGCCAAATAGTTACACAAAACACTATTCCGTCTTTGTCCAGTATATTGGCATTCTTACGGTTTCACTAAAACCATTCTTTTCCGCGACTGCCCTTGATGCTGCGTTTTCCGGTCCAGTTATCCAGACAGATTCAATATTCCTTGCTAGCAAATCCTTAATTAACGCTGATGTGCAAGCTGTGGACAATCCAAGAGAACGATACTCGGGTTTTGTCGCTACTCCGATGTTAACTCGTCTGCCATCATAGCTGAAAGCAATCGATGCGCTGATAATATTATTCTTATATGTGGCGGCGTATCCCAGGCCGCAGGATTTGCTAAAATCATCACCGTCGAGATACATCTCCCCAAGCCAGTCTTCCCCTGTTTCATTCAGCTTATGAAAAATGGCGCTGTCGAGTTTCTCAATTGCAAAATCATCCGGATGCGAGAAATTCCTGCCTGCGCCATCATGTTGGAAAAAAACATTGAACGTTTCACTTACATAATTGAAACAACCGCGAACTACATCGCCGTATTTTCTATCACAGCAGATTTCCAGAGTTTTCTCCTTGATGATTTCAAGTGGCTTTTTTAGCAGATCGATATTGCCATCACCCTCAATAAACGCCATGTCCCCTAAGGCTATCAGATTTAATCGCGGATTTGTGATGTCATCCACCCAGGCTCTTCCTCGACAGTCATTAACAATCATGGGGATTTCGACATAGATATGATCATCCGGGCACAGGTTTTTCAGTATGTGATAGTCGGATTTATCAATCTCTATCAAGCTGTTATTCATCCTCGCTAACCTGCGCGTAAATCTCTTCAAGTGTGGTTATCTTTTTGAAGGCTTTTTTCAGCCCGTCCTGCTTGATGGGAACCATGCCGTTCTTGATTGCCAGCTGCCTTATAATCTGGCTATTAGCACTTCCCATTATCCCCTCCCTGATTTCCTCACTAACCTCAAGCAGTTCACAGATTGCAATTCGTCCGCAGTATCCGGTATCGAAGCAGTGCACACAACCGGTACCGTATGCAAGTGAGGTTACATCATCGGGGAGAACGACATCGAACGCTTTCAAGTAAGAATCGTCGGGAACATATTCTTTTTTGCATTGCGGACAAATTCGCCTTACTAATCGTTGTGAAAGCACACATCTAAGTGAACTAGCCAGCAGGAATGGTTCAACTCCGATATCCAGGAGACGGGTTACCGCACCAGCGGCGTCATTGGTATGAAGTGTCGCGAAAACAAGATGGCCTGTCTGCGATGCCCTAATCGCAATCTGCGCTGTTTCGATATCTCGAATCTCACCAATAAGGATGATATCCGGGTCCTGTCGCAGGATGGATCTAAGGCAGTGCGCGAAAGTCAAGCCGATTTCAGGATGCACTTGAATTTGAGTGATTTCATTCATGTGATATTCAATCGGGTTCTCGACGGTCGTTATATTTTTCTCCCTGAAGTTCAGCAGTTTCATCGCGCTGTAAAGCGTTGTTGTTTTACCGCATCCGGTCGGGCCTGTCATGATTATGATGCCGTGAGGTTTTTCAATGTTATGGCGGTATTTGTCGATTATGTCCAGCTCGATGCCAAGATGTTTCATATCGAGAATTACAGTTGACCTGTCCAGTACTCTTAATACCGCTTTTTCTCCATGGATTGTCGGGCTGACAACAACACGGAAATCTATCTCCTGCCCTTCTATGGTTATTCTGAAAGAACCATCCTGCGGCATGCGCTTGTCTGAGATGTCCAATTCACACATTATCTTGATTCGGCTGACAATGCTATCCCTGTAATCCAAGGGTAAAGGCTGCATCTCCTGAAGAACGCCGTCAATTCTGAATTTAATGCGAACTTCATCCGGCGCTGGCATGATATGGATATCGCTTGCCCTCAATTGCAGCGCCTGGAGAATAAGGAGATTGACTGCCTTGACAACCGGCGCCTGATCCTTGATTTCCTTGATTGAACCGATTTCTATTCCCAATTCGCGGGTAAGTTTGACTCCGGCATCCCCCACCGTTTCAAGAAGTTCATCTATTACTTTTTTCCTGAAGTGATTCGCGTATTCGAAAACCTTATGCTCCACCGCGCTTCGTGTACTCAGGAATGGAGTAATCACAAGACCGGTTATGACACGTAATTCCTCGCGTACTTTGATATCTTTCGGATCAATCATCGCGACAGAAAGTTCCCGGCCTTTTTTTTCAAATGCGAACACGCCATGTTCAAGCGCGTATTCCTGGTTTATCAATGTCGCTGTCTCAGACTCAATCCGGATTTCCTCGAGATTGACAATTTCGATATTCAAAGCGTCAGCCTTGAAAGCGAGAATTTCCATCTCGTCAACAACCCCGGACTCAAGAAGCTCATCCTCGACTTTCACGCTGCGCTCGAAAGCTCGTCGCTGATGTAATCGAAGAGTTGAGAGGTCGATCAGATTTTTTGAAACGAGATGTTTTTCCAAGCTGGTCAGTTGAAAACGAGGGTCATCCGCCTCATCCAGCATTTTATCCTTTGAGGGATTTCTCATTAGATTTCTCCCTTGGTAATCAGTATTTCGGTTAACTATTATAACAGCTCCGGCATGTTTTTCACTAAATCTAAAATGCTCCAAAATGCATCTTCAATTTACTCAAAAAAAGCTTATTTGATGCAAAATGCACAATATGTTTATTTCTGAATAATTCATGGTTTATACCAACAATATTGAAGCCACTTTAGTCTAATAGAATAGAAAAGCAATAATGGCAAGGTTTTTGCACTAATCTACGATTGATGATTGCTTTTAGATGTGATAGAATATAGTTAGAGTTAATCTATCAAATTGCAGTAGGGGTGAAACCCAAAAAGATCCTCACATATCAGATTAGACTCTGACAGTAGGCCTTTAGAGTTAGACCAACCGGTCCCCAAATTGAATTTAATCTTTTTTTACCCTTTTTATTTATTCATCGACTCTGGAGGTAAGGCAATGAGTGGAGTCACTAGTACGCGATGGTACATGGTTTCTGAAGATCTCAAGTACTTTCGCAAGATGTTCAATCAGTCCTCCGGGTCTACTAATGGGGAATCACGAGAATCGGTGTCAACGGAATTCCTGATCGAATTCCTGAAGTATTCCGATTACGTGGAAAAAGAGTTTAACTACAGCTTTGTAGTTAAACGGTTCCCCAAGGTCTACCTGGATGAGCTGTTGGTTTGAATCTGAACCAGGCAGACAAACAAGACGAAAGGGAAGAGAAATCTTCCCTTTTTGCATTTTTCATCGTATGGCTAGAAAGCAAAAAAAATAGCAGAGGGTTTAAACCCTCTGCTATTTTTTTTGCTTTCGCTTAAACAACGAATTTACACCAACAATCTGTGTCATTCCGGGCTTGACCCGGAATCCAATCTCATTACTGATATATGTTAAACTACCTCGCATGAATTTGATAAAGCCCGATATTACATATTGTTCAGATATCAAATGTATCAGGCGAATCGACGGTTCCTCTCGCATCTCCGAGGAATTTCCTGATTACCTTGTCGATGAATCCCGCCTTTCGGGCAGTTCGGTTGAAACCATTTTCTTTCCTGAAACGACATCGGATGTTTCAGCAATAACGCGCGATATTCACAAACATGGATTAACGCTTTGCGTATCAGGAGGCCGTACCGGAGTTGTCGGTGGCGCTGTCGCAATGAATGTGGATTGTGTGATTTCATTGAGCGGCATGAATGAAATACTCGATTTCGAAAAAAAATCCATTCGCGCCCAATGCGGAGTTACACTCAATGAATTGAATAAACACATTTCGGAAAATATACCCGGTATGTTCTATCCTGTTGACCCGACTGAAACGACATCAAGTATAGGCGGGAATGTGGCATCAAATGCATCGGGAGCGAGAACGTATTATTATGAGGCAACTCGAAACTGGGTAAACGCGATAACGGTTGTGCTTGCGGACGGCTCTATTTTAGATTTAAAGCGTGGTGATGTTGTCGCTGACGGCAGGCGATTTAAAATTCAATTGCCCAGCCAGCCTGAAACGGCATTTGAGTTTCCAAATCACAAATACCCAAAAGTAAAAAACACTGCCGGTTTCATTCTGGCTGAAAATATGGACGCAATCGACCTTTTCATTGGATGCGAGGGAATTCTTGGAATCATTACGGAAGTTGAATTACGCCTGATTCAGAATCCATCCAATCGTCTATATACAATAATCTGGGCTGAAAGCGAGAAGCAGGCAGTTGATTTGGTTGCGGCTATTCGCAGTTCTCATATTCTTAACATGCTTGCGATTGAGTATTTTTCTCCTGAAGCAATTTCAGTTTTAAAGCAACAACGTATGAATGAAGGCTCTTTCTCTGATATTCCTAAAATGCCTGATTATGCAATCGCGGCTATTTTCATCGATTGCGTTTACAAGGATGATTCTGAACTCGCGGATATCTCCAATGAGTTGGAAATCATTTTGAATACTCACAAACTATCGCTTGATAATACATGGAGCGGAATGAATGATTCTGACCTTGCGCGCATGAAACTCCTTCGCCATATCCTGCCTGAAACAATCAACATGATTATCGCTGAACGAAAAAAGGATAATTCCAAAATACACAAACTAAGCACTGATTTTGCTGTTCCCGATGGCATGCTTGAATCAATGCTTGAGACATATCACATAAAACTTGATAAATCGGGAATTGAGTATGTTACATTCGGGCACATCGGAGATAACCATCTGCATGTGAATATGCTTCCAAAAAGTGAAAAGGAATTAATCCGGGCAAAGGAGTTATATGTCGAACTGTCAAAGGACGCTGTCGGACTCGGTGGCACAATTGCCGCTGAACACGGAATAGGCAGGCTGAAACGACATCTGATGCCGATTCAATATCCGCCTGAAATGATTGATGCAATGCGTGAATTGAAAAATATATTTGATCCCGCGGGATTGCTGAATCCCGGCGTGATGCTGCCT
>CBDURE010000014.1:0-41929 GCA_965369605.1 uncultured bacterium | reverse complement strand
ATCATCCAAAATGAAATCTGAAGTCCTTTCGGATTTAACGCCAACAATATTCGAGGAAATAAAAACACTGTTCGAGGATTCATCCATGGAGATTGAAAGCCTGCAGAAGAATAAAAAGGGCACTTTGATTAAAGCGGTTATCAAGGATAACAATGCTGAAAAGAATGTTCCTAAAGCTATCATAATTCTATCTGAGAATTTTAATCATCTTGAGGAAATCAATGTGGTTCTATCTGACCCAGCGAGTGTTTATTCAATCAAAATGGATACTGTTACTGAACTGGTTGAAAATAACTCGGGAGATGCTCTGTTGACGGCGATATGGGAAAACGTGGATGTTGATACTGATGATGCTGCTATCGAGGAAGAGGAAAAGGAAGATTCAGCTGGTGAAACAACTGATCTTTAAGGAACAAATTTAGATGTGAATTTTACCAGACCGGTAACCATGCCGGTCTTTTATTTTTCATTCGCTTCTTCATCATCGATATTTAAAACGTCCTTTTCCTTCATGGGAGGAGAGAATCGCATTGTGATTGTGCGTCCGCTCTGATGGTCATTCAATTCACCGGCGATATCATGGATTTTATCCTCGCCTTTCACTTTAACTCGTAACCCGCTTTCAGATTCAAACGCGGATGAGAGAAAGTCCCAGTATCTATCGAATATGCCGGAACTGATATTCACAATCGGGAATGTTTTCTCGCCCATTATCATGGAGATTTGAGCTTTGGCATCGGGTGTGATTGATATTTCAATCCCGCTGGCGTTCGCTTTTAACGCCTGATCAACCAATATTAAAAACGATACCTTTGTGGATAGTTTAAAATCTTTCCAACTGACATCAGGCAGAAAAAACTCAACATCGGGATGCTTGTCATTCGAATCGTTGATTAACACCATATCTTAAAATCACCTACTCCGGTTTTTAGCAAATACCGAATAATATGATTCATAAGATGGGAAATATATCCTGATTGCCTCAAGGGATTCAAGAGCGTCATCATCGCGACCAGTCAACTCAGGGAAATTACGCCATGAGTCATCGCCGCGAAACTTTGCGACAACGTGAAATCTTGATTTCATAGGGGATATTTTATTTTCCAACGTTTCACTTGTCAGTTCAATAAATCTTGGTTGAATCGTAACAAACAAATCAGTTAACAATCCGTAATCCTTTTGTGTTGGGTCGAGAGGGCCAATCACCATCCATTGAGTCAGAAGGCGAATGTTTTTCACACTGGATGTATCTGCGTGAAAATGAGGAACAATTTGAAACCCCCCTATCTCGCCGTCGGGTGATGTCGAGATGTCTATCACTCCGCTGTGAACGGCGCGAATTCGTCCAACGTCGCAATATTTGGTACCGGTGAATCGTCCGACTCCATAAACAGGCCTGTAAACCAAACCGGCGTTTATTTCCTCCGCACCGGGATATTTGATTTTTATCATTCCTCCGAATCGATTTTCTAATGTTACCCACAAAGGGAATGGAACTGGTATTTTGTAGGATAATCTAATTTCATCCAGTTTATTATCGCCGCCATAGGACATCACTGTAAAACCCAGTAGCGGCGTATATTCGCCGCCGAAAATTCCCTCTCCGGCGTGGATGGATGTGTATATGCTTGATGATGAATCGTAATATGATGCGTGCTTTTTCGGATCGACAGTCAGCATCTCGCGAGGCAGGATTGATATTATCCGTGTATTTTCACTGCTGTCCTCGTTTATAGTTATGTTTTTGATATGAACAGCATTTACCGATGTGGCGCATACTCCCCTCGGCGCCCAGTGAGCAGCCTCAAACGGTTTTTCATTCCATTGCGAGGCAGGAACAATCACACGTCCAAGTACTATTTTGTCAATTTCTTTCCCGTGGAAATATATTTCACCGTCAGGCTTATTTTCAATCACAAGGAATGCTGTTGCCGTTCTTCTGTCTTTCGAGTAATAAAGCGCTTTTTTGAATCTCTTTTGCGCATCGGAACTATCAGTTGCGTGAGCGGATGCCGGCAAGAGCATGCAGAATATGACTATCGCGAAAATTGAGTATTTCATGATTACTCCAATAGATGATTCATGACACTATCAAGACTTACATTACCATAGCTCACACGATGAAGAAAATCATAAAATCTCCGAAATCCTTTATGTGTGGCTAATTTAAAATGATAAAATAATTAAATCTGATTAAGCGTAAATATATTTTCGGAGGTATCAATAGTGAAAACAGAAAATAATTTTAAAAGAACTTTTTCTCCTGCCCAACGGTTTGTGGTCGTTATCCTTCTAGCGGTCCTTATGCTTGTTCCCGGCGCAGTTCAACCGAAACCAGCCGAGGCTGTCGCTGTTATGACGGTAATTGGAATCGTCTCAGCTGTGGTTAGTATCCTTGACTATGGACACCAGATATACAAATCGTCTCAAGGATCAACATTTTGCAGGATAAATCAGGCAGCGACACAGAAAACTGTATGGGCTGATATCGGCGATGTCATCCAGATTCCAATTGACATCGAGTTCGCTTTTAATAATACGTGGTCAATATCCGATGATGAATGGATTTACTTCGAATATTTGGTTTTCTATGATGGCGCACTTATATACCAGGAGCGTATTCCCGAGACAGGCTATGCAGCAAAAGACGAGGACTGCTATGTCCACGTCCAGAATCAATTACTCATGGGAATGGATAAATGGCACTGCCAGGGATTCAACAGCCATAACTTAAGGATTGTTGCTGCTGTTTATGATGACGGATATTTCAAGATGAATAACAGCGGACCTACATGGCAGAATCATGCCTATTTCCAGAATACGTCGCTATGGGATTCGAGTCCGAGATATCGATGGATTAACGTAAACGCGGATGCCTCCGCCAACACGGAGATTATTGTGATTAATCCCTACTGGGGCGATGATTTCCACATTATAAACCGAATGGATCACACTGGTCCTGTCGGCACAGTTTATCTAAAATTGAAAATGCATGGATCGCATGATGCAGGCGGTGAGAGCATCGTTACTCATCCGGGAACGTGCAATATTCATGTAGAAGAGCTGCCATCCACAGGCGGATGGGTTTGGAGATTTGATCACTCGAATCCATTTCCGCTTGGAGACCATGAGGTCAAGCAGCTTCAGTTTGACGGCACTCATGCAACGCCGGAACATCCGGGATCAACTGTTCATTATCACGATAAAGTGAATTTCATCGCGAAAGGTAAATTCAACATGCCGCCAAAACCCAGTTTGACCGGCAAGGCTAAAACTGATTACGAAAGTTACTGGGATTCCAAAACATGGGAAACGAGAGTTCTTTATGGCGGAAGAAAACAGGATGGAAGGTGTTTCCCGGCTACCATGGACGCATACTGCAGGCAACCAGCCGAAACCGGAACACCGGCTACAACTCCCGGTTCAGCAACAACGCCGTCAAGTGGACAGGGAACATATAATCAGCGTACAAGACCGGCTGTAACTCCCGGTTCAAGCCAGAGATCGAGTGGATTAATTGACATTCCGGATAGTGGTGGAGGAGTAATCACTCCCGGCGAGGGCATGTGGCCCGGTCGTTATGACTCGGACGGCAACCCTCTTGACCCGCCGCCGCCGACAGGATGGCAACCTCCTGTTGATCCTGGTGGCATTGAGGGAATAATGTGGGATCCCAAAGAACTTGACTGGGATAATTTCAAGCAGAAAGTCGAATTTGTCGATTACGCGCTTGATGGCGATATAATCACGGGAACAGTAATCAACGATGCCCGTAATGTTGACCCTGAAGTGCCTTTCGATTTCAGAAATATCGATGGAGATATCATTGTAGGAAACGTTGTAGTGGATGATTATCAAGTTGAGCCAGTCGGGGAACCATTGACTGATCCGAGTGGTAAATATTCAAGCATGGAATGGGTAACGATGATTACCCGCGGAGCGGGAATTGTGAGCTTGATTAATCCCGGCAATAAAAAGACAGAACTTGGCGAGATCATTACATTCGCTCCAGATGATATTCCGAATCCATTGTTGAAAAGGTCAATTGATCCGCCTGAATATCCATCTGAGAAAATCATGCCAGAGGATACCTGGGTATATTCACCAAAAGATCAACCTGAGTATAGCCCGAAAATCCCTGAGGATTCACCGCCTTTCACACCTGAAGATTACATACCTCTATCACCAGATACAGCGTATCCAAATCCCGATGATATTTACAAGCCTGACATGCCGGCAGTTTATGAAACTCCTGATCCTGTCTGGGATAGCTTGATAACAAATCCTGAGGAGTATCTGCCTCCGGTTGTTAAGCATTTCCCTGAAATAATCAAGCCGGGTGAGACTGTTGACGCTTTCGGATATTTCCCGAAAAGGGTTATCGACAATCCTCTTGTGCCAACAGAAAGCGGCTTTCTTCTTGGTTTGGGTTTGGGACCTGTTGATAAATCAGATGTGAATATTAGCGAACTTGTCAAACTGCCGCCTCTTGCGACCAGTTCAATTGACTATCGCTGCTATATCCCCCCGAACACTGAGCCGGGTGAATACGAAGTTTATGAGATTCTAAACGATGGAACTGTTCTGCCAACTGACCTGATTACAACAGCGGTAAAACTTACCAGCGATGGTACTCCTGTTTTGAAATCGAACGAACGCGGTAAAATAACACTCACACTTGATGCCGGTGATATCAAATTCCCTGAGGATGAAATTCTCTATCTGGAGATTATGAATCTGACAACCAACATAATCCAGTTTGACTCAGGAACAGCTTTTATCGTTCCGTGCGATTTGTCCGAGGGAAAAACTGAGATTGAGATTCCTTTCACGGGTCGGCAGGTCGGAGAGTATTCGGTTAGAGTTGATTACATCAAGCCTGATGACATGATGACTGATGATGAATTCCACACGTTCATATCGAACAATTTCGACAGTGGATATCTTGATGCTGTTACGCAGGATGATTTTATAGAAATCGAGGAAGTGGTGAAAAAGTTAGAACGTTAGCAGGTTAGCAGGTTAGTAAGTTAGCAGGTTAGTAAGTTAGCAGGTTAGTATGTTGACAGGTTGATGGATTCCGGGTTACGGTGATAATAGGCTTTTTCAATAGCCCCTTTCACTGTAATACTAAAGGAATATTATTCAGGTAAACTACTGTAATTTCGATAAAACAATGTCATTCCGGGCTTGACCCGGAATCCATTGCTTTTAATGGATTTCATAAACATAAGATTCAGGAGATAAATATTGCTTTTCAAAACACTGGATAACGGACTCGATGTTTTCATTAACGAGGATCATCGAGCGCCTATATTTTCATTTGTGATTCTATACAAGGTAGGTTCCATGGATGAACGTCCGGGAATAACCGGCATAAGCCATATTCTTGAACACATGGTTTTCAAAGGCTCGGATAAAATCGACGGAACCGAACTGAACTATCATGTAAAACGCCACGGCGGATATTTGAACGCAATGACATCGGAGGATAAAACGGTTTTCTTCATGACCATGCCCGTATCGGAACGTGAATACCCGATTAAAATCTGGGGCGATCTCATGAACAACGTTTTGATAAAACCCGATGAATACAAGAGCGAACGTAATGTTGTAATTGAGGAAAGGCGTCTGAGCACAGAGGATGACCCTATTGGCGCGCTTTTTGAATCGCTGAACGCGACAGCGTACTGGGCGCATCCGTACCGGTGGCCTGTCATTGGATGGATGAGCGATATTCAAAATATAACTCACGAGCAGGTTTACGAATATTACAAAACGTTTTACCGTCCCGATAACGCTGTGATTGTGGCATCAGGAGATATCAATCCGGATGAAATCCTCGGCATGATTGAAAAGCATTTTGGCGGATATCCAAAGGGAATCGAACCGATTGTACGAGCCAACACGATTGAGCCTGAACAGATCGGCATGAGGCGTTCAACAATACACAAACCCGCTGAACTGCCGGTAATAATGATGGGATTCCACGCTCCGGGCATTGATGATTCAGCTCTTTATCCGTTGCTTATCGCGGAGAAAATACTATCAAGTGGTGAATCAAGCAGGATTTATCGTAACATCATCCACGAAAAACGCCTGGCTACAATGGCGGGTGGATTCTTTGATTATGTAAAACGTGATCCCGGATTGTTTATATTTTACGCTCAGGCATCACCGGACAAGAGCCTGGAAACGCTTGAAGATGCTCTCTGGAACGAAGTTGAGCGAATGCGTTCCGGCGATTTCAGCATTGAGGAAATAGAAAAAGCGAAGAACATCCTCGAAGCGCAATTTGTTTACAGGCGCGAAAAAGGACTGATGGAATCACTGATTCGCGGTGAATTTCATCTTGTTTCCAGCATGGATAAATACGATTCATTTATCGAGCGGATTCGTGAGGTTAATCCCGAAGATATTCAAAACACATGCGATCATATTTTCAGAAAAGATAACTCGACAGTATCAAATCTTGTACCGATGAAAGGTTCAGGTGTTTCAATTTCAGGCGGCAATAATGCAAATTTCAAACCGGACAGGCGATGCAACTACAGGTTTGAACCGCCTTTAATGTCATCCCCCGACCTTCCCGATGGCCTCCCTTTCTGGAATGACGCGGATAAATTCGAATTGTCGAACGGAATAAGTGTAGTGGCATATCACCGCGACAACCTTCCCATTGTGCAGGTCGGACTTATAATTCAAGCTGGCGCTGTGTTCGACCCTAAAGGCAAATCCGGGCTTGCAAGGCTCACCGGTAAAATGATTAAAGCGGGAACGGAATCGCGAAGTTCATCCGAGATTGCTGAAGAGATTGAGCGAGTCGGAGGCTCGTTTGATGTCAGCGTTGATCGGGAAACTCTGAAGATTAGCACCAGATGCCTGTCGCGATTTCTTAAAACCAATTTGGATGTCGTCTCTGAATGTCTCATATATCCAAAATTCGATGATTCCGAGCTGGCACGATATAAAGAGATGCAAAGCGGGGATATCAAATCAATCGAGGATGACGCATGGATACTGGGGGCACGGGAATTCATAAGAAATCTTTATGATGGTTCGCCCTATGGCAATCCGCTTCTCGGTGATTTGGAATCTGTCGATTCCATTTCTCATGATGACATTCTGAAATTCCATAAGAAATATTGCACAGGTTCAAATACGTTAATCGTTGTTGTTGGTGATTACGATAATGAATCCCTCCAGAAAGATCTTGAATTGTACTTTTCGAAAATACCGGCGGGAGAGAGATTCACTCCGCCTGAATATGAACATGCAGGATATGGGAATTCATTAATCAAGCGGTATCAGAAGGAATTATCGCAATCGACAATAGCTATCGGGGCACCGTTGTTTAATCGAAGCGACAAAGATTTCTTCCCCTGGCTTGTGCTGAATTTGATCTTTGGCGGCGACCCACTAGCCAGCAGGCTTGGTGATACTGTTCGTGAGAAACACGGACTTACATACAATATCCAATCAGGATTTCATCCTCTCAAGAAAATCGGATATTGGAATGTAATGACACAAACCAAAAATGAATCAACTGATAAAGCGGTAAGTTTAATTCGCGATGAAATGCGGAAGCTTCGTGAGATTTCAATTACAGATGATGAACTGAAAGATGCGAAAAGCAATTTCAGGGGTAGGAGCGCGCTTGAGATTGAATCCAACAAGGGGCTGGCGATAAAACTTCTGTCAGTGGCGTATCACGATCTTGGCGATGATTACCTGGCGAATTTCTTCAGGAATGTTGAGGATGTTACAAGCAGCCAGATTATGGAAGTCGCTGAAAAGTATCTCGACCCGGACAGGTTCCTTCTGATGATTGTAGGGGATGAGAAGCAAACACCTGTTAAACTGTGATGTGATTTGGCAATTACTTAAGATAAGTTTGATATAATTATAGAAGAAGTATTTAGTTGCAGTGTCGAAATATCAGTTAGACAGGCTTGCCATAAAATCGTATAGCCATGAACTGGTAATTCTGTATAATTGTCTTTAATTATTTGAGAGAGAGGTCTTTAATCCTGGAGAGAGAAATAAAATGAAAAAATCACGAAAAAGCGACCATCTTCTTGAGCAGAATAGTTTTCTCAAGGGGCTTATGATAGGAATCGGCTCGACAGTGCTGTTTGCCGGAATTGGCGCGGTAGTCGCAATTCAATTCAATCGCCTGCGACGTGAGGCATCCGAATACAACAAGAAAATGTACGATTATAGTTCCGAGGGCAACATCTCGCCTGATTCAGGCATTTCGACATCAGCGAATCCAAAGTTTATCCTTGAATCGGAAGAGCTTGAAAAGGATTTCGAAATTCGCCAGAAGGAATTTGAGGAAATAGAAGAAGCGACAAAAAATCTGCGTGACAGAATCTAAACATCGATTCACTTATAAAGGAAACAATGACAAACAAAACCAAGAACAAGATTCTTCCACGTGTCAATTCACCAGCAGACCTTAAAGAGCTTTCCATACGTGAACTACCGCAACTGGCATCTGAAATTCGCCGTTATATTATCGATGTTGTGGAGGAGCATACCGGAGGGCATCTCGCAAGCAGTCTGGGCGCTGTTGATATAATAATCGGGCTTCATTACGTTTTTAATTCTCCAAAAGATAAATTCATCTGGGACGTTGGCCATCAGGCATACGCCCATAAAATTCTCACCGGACGAAAAAGCCGTTTTCACACAATAAGGCAATACGGCGGGATTTCAGGATTTCCAAAACCAATGGAAAGCGAGCACGATCATTTCGCCGTTGGCCACGCTGGAACCGCGCTTGCAGCTGCGCTTGGATTCGTGCATGCCCGCGATCTTGGCGGAACCGATGAGGATATAATCGCTATTGTAGGCGATGGCGCGCTGACATCCGGTTCAAGCTTCGAAGCGCTTAACAATGTCGATGATTTGAAATCCAAATTCATTGTTATTCTTAACGACAATGAGATGTCAATCTCACCGAATATCGGTTCAATTTCACGCCACTTGTCAAACCTTAGAACAAAACGGTCAATCAGGCGATTCAAGGCGGCTACTCTAAGGGCGCTTCGTAAAATCCCATTTTTTGGAAGACAAATGGCTCTTACCGTTGACGCCATGCAGGAATCGATTTTCTATTTCCTCACACCGACAAGAGAAGGTGTTTTGTTTGAGGAGATGGGATTCACTTATTTAGGGCCCTACAACGGGCACAATCTTCCTGAACTTATTGATGTTTTCAAGGGCGCTCGCGATATGGAAACCGAGGGGCCTATTCTTATTCACTGCATTACACGAAAAGGAAAGGGACATTATCTTGCGGAGGTTGATGCAACCAAATTCCACGGCGTATCGCCTGTTCACATCACCGCAACAGGAAAAGTTGAGAAACCGCTGAAAAAAGCGTCATACACAAAGGTTTTCTCACAGGCGCTTGTTGAACTGGCATCCCAGGATAAGCGCATAGTCGCATTAACAGCCGCCATGTGTGATGGCACAGGGCTGAAAGAATTTCAGGAGAATTATCCGGACAGGTTTTTCGATGTTGGAATCGCTGAGCAGTTCGCGGTAACATCAGCCGCTGCGATGGCTAAAGGCGGACTCAAGCCTGTTGTAACAATATATTCAACTTTCCTGCAGCGAGCATTTGACCAGGTTATCCATGATGTATGCCTTCAGAATCTACCGGTAATATTTGCGCTTGATAGGGGCGGAATAGTCGGCGAGGATGGCGAAACACATCATGGAACGTTTGACCTGTCCTATCTAAGATTCATTCCGAATCTTACTTTAATGGCTCCTAAAGACGAGAATGAACTTCGCGATATGCTGTACACTGCTGTAAGGCATGATGGGCCTATTGCTGTTCGATATCCAAGAGGTAATGCGGAGGGTGTTCCGCCTCGAAGTGATTACCGGGAAATTCCAATTGGAAAAAGTGAATTGCTTCTGGATGGCGATGATTTAACAATCATAGCCATTGGTAAAACCGTTTATTACGCGCTATCTGCAGCGAGTTGCCATCAGGAGGCAGGACGGTCTGTCGGTGTAATAAACGCGCGTTTCGTTAAACCGATGGATGAAGAACTTATTATTGAACATGCCCGGAAGACTAAGAAAATAATCACAGTTGAGGAAAACGTGGTTCAGGGCGGATTTGGCGCGGCTGTTCTTGAGGTTATTTCGAAGTGGGGGGTCAGCGATTGCCAGGTTATTACGCTTGGACTTCCTGATAGATTTATTGAGCATGGCGACCAGAAAAATCTGCGTGAGAAATATGGAATCTCCGCGAAGAATATTTATGAAGTTGCTGACAAAATTCTGGGCGGAAACGGTGATAGCGAGGAGTTTGAGGAGATAATGGAAATCCGCACAAGAGAAAATAAAGATTTATAATCGCTATACTCTGTTTGCAAAATTCATGAAAAAACGCAAAAGGGATATATTTGATGCTGCACGACGGAAATTCCTTGAGGATTGCCTGCGTTATGGCTCTGCGTTCCTGGCATCAGGCAGTCTCGTTTATCTTGCAGGCTGCTCGTAAACGCCAAATAATAATAAACCCGACAAATTATTAAACACTGAAATTAAAAAGCACGATATCAACCAGAATGTTGTCGGTGTTGCAAAAACCGGTAATCCATATGATTTAACCAGGCGAGCTGTCGAATCACTCGGCGGAATGAAGGAATTCGTTCACGACGGAGAATCCGTAATGCTCATGCCAAATATGGCATGGGATAGAAAACCTGAACAGGCGGCGAATACTCATCCCGATGTCGTTCGTGCGATAATTGAAATGTGCATGGAATCTGGCGCGAGTGAAGTTGGTGTTTTTTGCCATACATGCCATCCGGCGCAGTCATCATATAAGTTAAGCGGAATTGCTGAAATGGCGGACAAAGCCGGGGCAAGAGTATGGTATCTCACCAAAGGGCGAGATTTTAAAGATGTCGAAATTAACGGCATGAACATAAAATCCGTAAAGGTTTTTGATAAACTGCTGAAGTCCGACAGGTTCATTAATATCCCGATTGCCAAAGTTCACTCCCTCGCTAGATACACAATGTGCATGAAAAATCTTCTTGGCGCGATTGAGGACAGGCCGATATTTCATCCTGAAATTAATCAGAATGTCGCTGACCTGAGTATGGTTCTTAAACCCGATTTAAACATAATCGATGCCACGAGGATTCTGGTAAGGAATGGGCCAACAGGCGGGAGCCTGGCGGATGTTCGTGAGCCTGAAACGGTTATTGCAGCGGTAAATCCTGTAAGCGCGGACAGTGTCGGTATGGCTCTTTTCAACCGCAAACCTGATGAATTAAGATGTCTCCCTATCGCGCAAATACTTGGCCGCGGTGAATTTAGTCCTGAGCTTCTTGAAATCAGGGAGGCTTGAAATTTCCGGTGAATTAATAAAGAGACGCTATCGATGGGGAACAGTGCGGCGATTGGTTCAAATCGTCTCTTTTTTATTTTTCCTTCTTCTGATAATGTCAGCGAGGTATCCGGTTAACCCGGATATTCCCTACAATGCGCTGGTTAAATACAACCCGATTGCTCTGCTGTTTATTGGCATTCCACAAATAGAAAATTATTCAACAATTATCTTTATCATTATGGTTTTAATTGGATTCTGGTTTACCGGACGAGGATTCTGCGGATGGCTTTGCCCTGTCGGTGCGGGGCTTGATATCTACAATAGATTGATTGGGCATAAACTGCGTAAGAATAACCGACTATTCAAACCTGAATATCTCAGGTGGAAATACTGGATATTTATATCCTGCGTGATTCTTCTGTTGCTTGACGTATCACTGTATTGGCTGCTTGACCCCGTATCAACATTCACACGAAACACAGCTCTGGTGGTTGATCCGGTTGTTGATACTGCGGTTCGTGAAACTACACGAGCGCTGTCATCCGTTCCCGGAATCGGGTACGAAATAGAGAAATTAATGAGAAGCATATTCAATCCGTTGCCGGTATCAAGCCTTTATCTATGGCTGTTTGCTGTTCTTCTCGCCTTGATATTTCTCCTTGAGATTATCACCGTCAGGTTTTTCTGTAAGGCGATATGCCCTCTTGGAGCGTTTCTTGGATATGTTGCGCGTTTTTCACCCATTCGAATTGTAATTGATAAATCGAGCTGCACATCATGTGGATTATGTTCAAAAGTATGTAAAACAGGCGCTCTTGAGTTTGATGGCGATATTCATCTGGATATTCGTGAATGTGTTTTATGCTTGTCATGCATCGAATCGTGTGCCGCTAATTCGCTATTTGTTAAACTTGCGAGACCTTCTACAAATATCTCTAAATTAGAGTACAAGCGAGACAGGCGTGATTTTATAAATGGAATTATCGGCGCGCTGGTTCTTCTACCGTTTTTTAGATCATCGGATTATTTCACAAAACGGCCTGTTAATTTGATTCGCCCTCCGGGAGCGTTATCTGAAAATCAATTCACACAAGTTTGCGTGAAATGCGGCAGTTGCATGAAAGTGTGTTATACATCAGGAATTCAGCCTGTGTTGTTTGAAAATAACCTGAACAGTTTGTTCACACCGCGTATGGATTTCAATCATGGATTCTGCGGCTACGAATGCAACGACTGTGGAAATGTCTGCCCGACTGGCGCGATTGTTCCTTTAACAATGGATCAAAAGCGAAAGACTATAATGGGCATTGCTAAAATAAATCGTGATATCTGCCTGCCCTGGGCTGAAAAGAAACCGTGCCTCACTTGCGAGGAGGTCTGTCCTATTCCACAAAAAGCAATTGAGCTTGAGGATAGAAAATATATTTCAGATAACGGCGAGGAGAAAATAATTAAGCTAACTCATGTAATTGAGGAAAATTGCATCGGATGTGGAATCTGCGTTTATCATTGCCCGACGGAACCCGAGAAGGCTATTCTTATTGAATATGATGGTGAAACAAGGGGTGGAGATATTCGTGAGAGCGAACCTCGCGAGCGTCGAATTGATTTAAAAACTGACGCTCAGACCAAGTGGTAGTGAGTAGTAGTGCCTGATAAATATTTTCAAGTATGCGAGAAATTCTTTTCCCGGGAGCCCTGGTCTCTGGAGCTGTTGAAAAAGGATAAGTTTTAATGTAACCAGGTCATGCCTTTGTAGAGAGAGTGAATAATCCATACAAATCTGGCAGGCATGCCGGGGAGGTGGCTATTTACGCGGTACCCCGGCATGCCTGCTAGAATTGTCGGGTTTGATTAACATTTTCAAATAAATGCATGACCGGGTTACGGCAGAAATAGACTTTTTAAACAACCCCGGAAACCAGTTTTAATACTGAGGAATCGAAGGGCTCTCCCAGGTTAAATAATTAACCGGAAAAGAATCCCCGAATCGTTTCAATAACAAATCCAACCTGATCATCCGAAATATACTGCTGTATCGGAATTGAAAGCACTTCACCACAGGCTTTTTCAGCGTTTGGATAATCACCCTTTTTGTAATCAAGGGATTTGAATACAGGCTGAAGGTGCATCGGAATAGGATAATACAACATTACTCCAATATCATTTGAGCGAAGCGTTTCAATCAGATTATCGCGACGGTCTGTTCTTATAGTATATGTGTGATATACAGGCGATGCGTTTTCATCAGGTTTCGGCGGCAACACAACAGGCAGGTCGGAAAGGCCGTCATTATACATTGCCGCGATTTGGCATCTTCTATCGTTCCATTTATCCAGCAGATTTAGTTTTATATCTATAAACGCCGCCTGGATTTCATCGAGTCTGCTGTTTACACCCAGAAGGTTATGATGATACCTGGGGTTTTCACCATGATTGCGAAGCAGTTTGATTTTATCAATCAATTCAGGATTTGATCCGATAATCATTCCACCCTCACCGCAGGCGTGAAGATTTTTTGTCGGATAGAAACTAAAAGTACCGAGATCACCCATCGAGCCAGCTTTCCTGTTTTTATAGTCAGCTCCGATAGCCTGAGCGCAATCCTCTATCACAAACAAATTGTTCTCTTTAGCGAGTTGCAGAATTTCATCCATTTTTGCGGGATGGCCGTAAAGGTGAACAACGATTATTCCACGCGTTTTCGAGGTTATGCGCTTTTTAATATCGTTAATGTCCATGTTGAAATCATAAGGATCAATGTCAACGAAAACCGGTGTCGCGCCATTTAATGCGATAGTTGAACTGCAGGCAAAGAAAGTGAATACCGGAGTCAGGATTTCATCGCCTTCTTTAATATCAAAAGTCTGTAACGAAAGGCGTAAAGCCTCTGTACCGCTTGCGCATCCAACCGCCGATTTAACTCCGCAGTATTCGGAAATTCTATTTTCAAGTTTTTCAACTCTGGGGCCTGAAACATAATATCCGCTAGCAAGGACATCAGATGCGGCTTCAAGAAGCGCATCCTTCTGTTCGTTGTATGATGCGATAAGGTCTATGATTGGAACTTTCATTGTTAAACCCGTTTCGATAAATTAAATAAAGCACCAATTATATACCACAGACTGATTGTTTCAAATTGAAATGAATTAAAGCCACGATATTTGTGCGCCTGAGTTGGTTTGAATATCAACGGCTCCGCGGATATTCTCGACAGTTGGAGGCGGCAGATAGAATTCGCCATTAAATGTCGCTTTCATGGGTATGAGACGTTCTTCATGAATATCAGGAGCGGCTTTTGAGTAATATAGAATGATTTCATCAGAGGTAATTTCAGCGTACTCGGCTCCAAGCTTTTGAGCAAGAACATAAGCGGAATCTATCGGCTTAACTCCGCATGGTAAGGGGAGACGTATGACAGATTCCCTTTTAATGACTCTTTTAGGATCATACACAGCGAATTTCGCGTTGAATGTCCGATCAGGATTTAGTTTGTCGGGGAATGAATATTCGATATTATCCGAATCGCTTTCAGATTGCTTTTGGAAATATCTCCCGGATATCTGGTAGCGCACATTATTTAATTTAGCATTAATGTTTATCGTGTTCAATCCCGGTTTTAGACTGATGGGAATTTCATACCATGATGAATCGGTATCGAACGCTACGTTTTTATCATTCACCTTGATACTCTCAACTTTACTCTTTTCTATTTGTAAGCGTTTCGATTTTGAAATCATCATGATCGCAAATATTCGTTCAAGGGGTGATATATCAGATAAAAAGGCTGCGTTCTCAATTGCTTGAATTGTATCCGCAATTACTGATTCATAATTATTCCCAACAGAACCGCTTGAACTTTGTATTGCGATAAATAGATTTAGCAAATTGAATTTGGAATCACTTTCATACATCGAGTTTATGTTCGACAAGGGAACATTCATTCTCTGCACGTTCTGCATTGGAATATTAGCTGCCTTTTCAATTTTATTGAAATCCGGTTTTTGTCCTACCGCAGCTGCGCACCTTAGCGAAAGGCAAACAATCAATGGGTCAGAACTGAAATTTACCGACGAGCTATCAATGAGCTCCTCAATTCGCTTTTTAACATTCGGATCAAGCTTGTCGCTCTCAGCAATGAGACATGCGGCGTAAAGTCTGTCACCAACTGATTCATTCTGTGATTCAAAAACTAATGCTACATTCCTCTCAACTTGTTTCAGGATATTCTCATCATAGATATATTTTGGATTCACTTTTCGCATCGATTCAAGCACAATCAAATCTGCAAGCATATCGTGATTCGCATTTGGATAAATCGAAAAACCATCCTCACGCCTGAAAGCGAGGAGCCTGAGCCACGCTGAATCAATTGAATCTGCCAGTTCCTCTTTAAGTTCATCTGTCAAAAGCGCGTTTTCAGCTAATTCATCATAAGCGAAAGTAGCCATAAGCCAGATTGAAAGCGCTCTTGTAAGCGATGCGTGAGGTTCGTTTTCCAGATTTCTCAAATCTGTTAAAGCTCCGTATGTTGGATCATTGAAAATGCGAAGCCTGAAATCATCCTGCATTACTTTAGCATCCTCTGGTATTTCAAAACTAATCTCACTGACACCATTTAAAAGAGTTCCATCCCTGCTGATACGCACCTCCGGTAAGTCAGGATAAATGCTGATTTGACGCCTTATTGAATCCCGAATATTCCCGGAAAATGCGGTAATTGTGATGGAGGCTTTACCATCTTTTTTGGCATTTATTGTAAGCGGGTACTCGACAACTTTCCCGGACGGCACTGTTACCATGCCATTCCTGGAAGTCACAGACAGTATGTCACTGTTGGTTTTGGCGGAAACGCTAACGGTAACTGAATAGCCCGTGTAATTAAAAATCGCCGCACTCGCTTTGATTGTGTCGTTGGTATGCAGTTTCGATGGCGGATCAAACTCAATGAAAAACGGCTGGAATGTTCTGAATGATGCCGTCCCGTATCCCCACTCTCCCCTATCCGATGCCGCATGAACATTGATCGCGTACTCTGTGATGGCGTCCTGCGCCTCAAATGCAAATCCGGTTTCACCGTGAATATCAGTTACGAGTCCGGGGTGATAAAACGCAATTTCAGGGAATCTGCTTCTGATTCTGAATTGCTTTATCGGCAGCTTCTTTTCTTCGTCATCACGCACTGTAGTTGCTTCTTCAGAAGCGCCTTCATCCAGCATAGTGCCTCTTGCTGCTAATCCACCACCAAAACTACGAGATACATCTGCCGATAGCTCTTTCTCCTCAACCATTTCCCCGGATGGCGCTGGCAATGCCGGTGCGCTATCCTCCGATGGCGTTTTTTCCGCGCCTATAATTGCTTCCTCATCAGTTCCTTCAATTTCGAAACGATGCATCTCAGGTTCCAACTCTTCCATTTCAGCATTACTTTTCATTGATAATTTATCCACTGGCTGTGATTTCTTTTTACTTTCCTCTTCATCATAATAAAAACCTTTCTGATCTTTACGTGCGGTTTCATCATCGTCAGAAAACTCCTCCATCGTATCAATCGATGCAGCGCCCTCACTCATCTCTGAGTCATAACTTCGTGTTGCTTTATTCATCATAGATTTGCGTTCTTTACTGCTCGTTGAACATGAAGTGACGAAACAAATTAAGGCAATTAATAACAAAACATGAAATGTATTTATCCTCATTTGGAATCACCTCCTTTAACGGGAATTAAAAACGTCGCGACAATCATAAGGCATCCAATCGACGCCAGAATGCTTAACAGCGTGAAGCTCATAAGAGGATGCATCTTGCCCATATAACGCAGGACAGGCTGCCAGATTCCCTGATGCGCCAGTAGAAGAGTGGTTATCAAAATCGCCGTTGATGAAATAATCTGAACAAGCGTAATATTATTTGCGACGAGTTCCTTTTGGGATATGCATTGTGCCAGTTTAACCGCGACTCCCATTGTAACCAGCAATCCGATTCCGATTAAAATCAGGTTTGGATATCGTATGCTCAACGCGAAAAACAAAACCGCAAGTGATGTCAATCCGGCGTATGATTTAAGCTCAACCATCGCGGATTTTCGTATATTAATTCTGCCAAACGTACCCCTGTGAATGTTCACGAGAACAGCAATCATGGACAACACGATTGCGATATACAGCAATCCGGTCAGAACGAATCTCATTACGACAAGCGAGTAATTAGCCATTACGAGATACTGGAAAGTGTTTCTTTCGCTTTGTTCAGGTGAAAATCTGTAGCTAATTGAGTTGCTTGATGTAACTCCCCTATCCTGTTCCGATATCGAACCCAGCATAGCGAGGCTGAAATCATTCTGCTCGGACTCGGATGATAAATCCTCTTTTGCGAAATAGCCTTTTTCCAGTCCGGCAAGCAGAGTATCTGAAATCAGTTTGGAGGTCGCGCTCGCTTTTTCACCCGCGGCAAGAAGGCTTTTATCGGCAGCGATAATTCCGCATGATGCCTGACTTGAAGCGCCATGCGAATCCACGTTGATTTTCGCGTTGACCATTTCAGATGGTTTATACGTTTGTGAATCAGTATTAACCGCAACGTTTAACTCATCCGGTTCCTCGATGAATACAATCGTTTTATCGCGCGCGATTTCATTATGCCCGATTCTGAGCGATGCCTCAATTGTCATCTCGCCCCACGCGCCTGAAACCAGAAATTCTGTTATGGTCGCTGTATCTGATAAATCCAAATCTCTGGAGGTTACCCAGTGATTCCCTTTGTATATATCCAGATGCGCTGTCAGGTTGGTTGAATATGGAACCATCAACTCAAGTTCAACATGTTCGTTGTGTTTGTAAACCGCTTTCAAAGGGCGAATGATAAATGGGAAACTGGCATCGGTAATCGAAAGCGGGAATTTACGGTCAACCGTTTTGGTATCCTCATAAACCGCACTAACATTGAGTGTTTCATCGATTGATTCAGGAGTATGGTCAAACGAATAGACTCCAAGGGATGATGTTTCTACGTCAATCATCTTTCCAGCAACATTTAGTTTTAATTTACACGATACAGGTTCGCCGTTTGGCAGCGTTGTGAAAATGAATATCCGGTTATTCAACGCGCGAGTTATTTTCCCATTCGATGAGAACATCCTGATTATTACCGGCTCACCGGCTAGAGGATATGATTTGATTATTTCCTCGCGTTGATGCGCGTTATCTATTACTGTAACTTTTATGTACGACTCGATTATTTCATTTTCAGGTGATTCTGTCTGCGGATAAAGATTTCTGGCATCAATAGCAAGCGGCAATTTGCCGTTATCATCTGTCTTGCCGGTGATTTCGATAATCCGTTTAACGAGAAGCCCATCCTGAACGAACCACTCGATACGAACATCCGCGTTGGTAACAGGCTCTCCAAAAAAGTAATTCGCTTTGATATTACCTCTAAAAATCGATGATTGCGTTATGTAATCACGCTCGGATTCTATTTCAACTTTGAATTTAGGCAGTGTGAAATCATCCACGATTATTTTTTCAACTGCCTCACTCTCCCCTACTTTCACTGTCGCCGTGTATTCGCCTAGCGGGACAAGATCGGCAAGATGATAATTAAAACCTGTCGTTCCGAATGAATCCAGTTTCTTTTTATCGTGCTTGACAAGGGAATCCAGCGGACCTCTAAGAACAAATACGGCATCGACATTATCCGCTGCTGATCCTGAATATTCCCTCGCGGCGACACGCAGTCTGATTTCATCGTTCGGGCGATAAACCGGACGGTCGGGAATTATCATTACCTCATACGAGGGAGCAATATTAATCGGTGCGTTGACAATATCTTTTCCGTTAATCTGCGCTTTCAGATTATATCCACCCGGTGCAATTCCTGAAAGGTCAAGCAGCTCTTTTGATGTGCCGTATGCGCTTGCAGATGTTTCTCTTTCGAAAACGACTCTGTCATCGGATGCCAGCATGTAATTTACCTGTACTCTATGATCAAACGATTTGTCAGGTTTCCTGACTTCATCCCAGATACTCAAACTGACAGGCAGAGCTGAATCGGGAGCGACCTCGGATGGAATCTCAAGTTTCGCGTTCAACATCCCTTTTGAGAATGTAACGCCGGGTAAATTGCTGATTTGGCCAAGGTAAATCGCGAAAAGCAAAACAGCCGCCGCAGCGAATCCGGCAAGCAGCGGACGGCGTCGATTCGCTATTTTGATTATCCCCTCAGGCGGGATAAAATCGATTTGTACAGGAGGAGTAAATTCGAGTTCCGCGAGCACTTTATCCTTGATGGATACAGACGATTCAACATCGGGATACTCATCCAGCGTGGAAAGCAGCGACATCAGTTTTCTAATGCGCTCGCTGCATTCATCGCACGATTCAACATGCTCATGAACCTGGCGCGACTCGCTTTCTGAAAGTTCATTCAGAAGAAGGTCGATTAATATTTCATCACTCGGATGCTTCATTACGAATCACCGTTAAGCAACGGTTTTAAATCCACCTCCAGTTTTTTTAGAGCGTAATGAACTCTCGATTTAACCGTGCCAACCGAAACTCCAAGAATTTTCGCGATTTGCTCGTAGCGCAATCCCTCGAACCATTTCATAACCAGAACTGAGCGATGCTTCTCATCCAGTTTCATTACGCTTTCCCGTACCTTTTTCGCCCGTTCAGATTGTTCGGCTAAATTATGCGGGTCGGGATTATCAGATGCCTTATCGCTGAAATCCTCTTTCAACTCCTCTTTCCTCCTTTGGCCTTTTCGGAATTCATCAATCGCGAGGTTGGTCGCGATTCTGTAAAGGTACGTTTTAAATTTAGCGGTTGGCTCATAGGCCATTCTTGTTTTATATATTCTAAGGAATGTCTCCTGCGTAAGGTTTTCCGCCGTTTGAAGACTTCCGGTATATCGATTAAGGAAATTCACAAGCCGCGACTCATAGCGGACCATCAGCTCCTCGAAAGCAAGCCTGGGGTCATCGCCCTTGATTAACTCCATGAGCTCTTCGTCGCTCAGTCCGCGCATGAAACCTCTACTTTTTCAACCTGTGCCATTTCCAACGTTCACCATTAGTTCTAACGTCAATTCATCACGGTTGGTTCAATATAAACATATAAATTAATCGCTGAAATTAAAGCATATTAAGAGTGATTTCCATAGGTATCTGAATAAGTGGACAGGTACATTTTTAATATTATGTAGGGATGGCAGGTTTAATCATTGTCGAAAATGTACCTGTCCCCTTGTCCCCTTTTTCATCTGCCAAGAAACAAGATTCTGTCATTCCCGCGAAAGCGCTTGTTGAAAAAGGTATTAGAACCGTAACCCGTCATGCCTTTATGAATAAATGTGAATTTAACCCGCTTATCTTCGTAGGCATGCCGGGGAAGTGGCTGAATATGCGGAAGCCCCGGCATGCCCACGATGGTTATTTGGCTGGATTCACATTTTCTAATAAGGGCATGTCGGGTTACGGCAAATTGAGGTTTTTCAATAAGCCCTTTCGCGGGAATGACGTGTTATTCGACCTGATCAGCTATTCGAAGTGACATCGCATTTCCAACACCCATTGAATGTAGGTTCTCTGTAAGGTCTCTGACACCGGAATTATGATAGAATTACCAATGTGTATTTCCTTTGAAACTCGGAGGTTGAACGCATGGCTGAATTAAAAGCGCCGCGTGGTACGATTGACAGATTCCCGCCGTACAGTGAAAGATGCGAGCATGTGATCAAATGCTTTGTAGATGCCTGCCGCGCCCACGATTACAGAATCGTTCATACTCCCACTTTTGAGGACACACGATTATTCACTCGCGGAGTCGGTGAGTCAACCGATATTGTCATGAAGGAAATGTACTCCTTTAAGGATAAAAAAGGCCGCGATTTAAGCCTGCGCCCTGAAATGACAGCAGGCGTGATTCGAGCGCTAATTGAATCAGGCAGACGATACACAGGCCAGATTGAGAAACTGGCATATTATGGTCCCATGTTCAGATATGACCGTCCGCAAAAGGGGCGATATCGCGAATTTTTCCAGGTTGGAATTGAGGCTATCGGGGACACGTCGCCCTATCTCGATGTCGATGTCATTCTCCTTGGGTGGGATTACCTTGTCAATCTGGGAATCAAACCGGATGACATGATTGTTATTGTGAATTCAATCGGTGATGCAGAAGACCGTAAAACTTATCTTAAAATTCTGAGAGATCATCTGAGAAAAGTAGAGGATGAACTATGCGGCGATTGCAAATCAAGGCTTGATATAAACACGCTTCGGGTTTTCGATTGCAAAAACCCAAAGTGCAAAGAGCTGGTTTCCGATGCTCCCAGGCCGTTAAAACACATCAGCAGTGAGAACAGGGAGCATTTTGATATTGTGATCAAGATGCTTGAGTCGTTTGATATAAACTACCGGATTGATGAAAATCTGGTTCGCGGACTCGATTACTACACGCATACAGTATTCGAGGTATTTCCAACCGGCGAGGAGGAGGCATCGCAGGGAGCGCTATTGGGAGGCGGTCGCTACGATGGCCTTTTCGCAAATCTTTCAGGCGGCGAACTCGATTTTCCCGCTGTCGGATTCGCAAGCGGTGTGGAAAGGGTTCTCGAGGCGGTTGATTGGGACAGTCAGGACAAAAAAGCCATTTCTGAACTTGATTTTTATGTTGTCATTCTTGGTGACAGCGCCAAATCACAAGCGTATAAAATAATTCGTAAACTCCAGCAATGGGGATTCAGCGCTGATATCGATTACCGCGCTGGTAAACTAAAAGGCCAGTTCAAACGCAGCGAGGCTCGTAACGCTAAATCAATAATGATTATCGGCGATGATGAAATAGCTGCTGGAATTGTCAAGTTCAAGCCATCAATAGATAAAGAGATAGAACTGAGCCTTTCGTGTTTCGATATGGAAAATCCGCCGGATGAAATTCTGTCCCCCCCTTAATCCCCCCGCGAGCGGGTGGAGATGTTTTGTCTTTTATTTGTTAATCATCTGTCTGGTCTATACAACCACTAATAACAGATACAAATTTCTCCCTCCCAGTTCGGGTGGGGGCATATTATATGTAATAGGGATATCTATAATGATGTGGTATCCTTTCTATATGTCAGGGGGACAAATTTCGTATGTATCAAAACCTGGAGGATTAAGAAAATGATCAGGTTAAACCTTGTATTAATGCTGATGTTATCAGTAGTGATATTCACATTCACATCATGTTCCAAACATAACAGCAATCCGATGACACCATCAGGCGGCTCGGATATAAACTACCCGGCATCGCCCGATGAAATAGAGGATGGGCACAATTTCCTGGGTGAATATATTATGACTTTCGATCAGGAAACATGGGAAACAGAGGTCATCCCTGTGAGAGATGCGGATTCGGTTCATGTGATAATAACCAGTTATCTATTTTCACCGCCATGTCCGGCTCAGGGATGTTTTCAGTTCTTTATCACCGACTGGACAGGAACAATACTGACAATTGATCTTGTTCTGGCAAATCCGTCAACGTTGGCAGTACACGATGTACGCCAGATATTTACTGAACTTAACGGAAAGGAAATACTTAATCCTGATGGATATACTGAATTATATGACCCACCGTCATCACCACAGGAGATAAATCCGTTCATCGCGTACGCCAAAGAGGAAAACGACAGAAAGTTCCCTGCAGGACCGTGGTCAATAATCCACGAGGAATTGATAATTGATTTCCCACCCGGCGCACATGCGTCAACGAATTACATATTCGAATGTTCATTTGGCGGAAACACAGAGGAGCCGTACCAGATTGATAATCAGCATCAGTACGGCGTCCTGCCGGATGAGGGAGGCTGGACAGTTATCCTTACCGACATATATGACTGGCAGGATGACATTGAAAAAGCCACTCTCGACACGACCGCGCTAAACGCCAGAATAACCAATTTTTCAATTATTCCGCAGACAAACACATATCGCGCGTTTGTGAATAATTACCTTCATTCACCGGTGGGTACATATCCTGCGCTTATCAAGGCTGAATCTCCGAACGATTATGATATCAGCATGTATCATTATATTGATATTGAGGTAAGCGAGGCGCCTTTCAGTGACAACCTTCCGGTTTCTGACTGCATCGACTGCGATGCCTCCACAGAGGGAATCGGGCAAAGGGGCATTGTGATATTTACACCCTATATATGGATTACATATAGCGATAACAGAGATGGTCCAGGTGTATATCACACACGTGTTCAGATGAGTGAAAATTCAGGTAATTCATTCATACCGAGTGTCAAGGTTTCCTCTCAGAGTTCAGTTATGGATACATATCCCGCAATCGCGGTTGATGGGGACAACGTATATGTAACATGGACAAGAACTGACGCTTTCAACTATGATGTCAAATTCGCTAGGTCAACCGATGGCGGAATGACATTCGAAAGTGAAATAAGACCGCATCCTGACCTTTATAACTCATATCAGGGAAGTTCGCATATTTGTGTTAATGGCGACGGAGTGATTTACATTACATACGAAGAGGAAATATTCGGTTACGGAGTTGATATCGCATTGATTGTGTCAACAGATGAGGGAGTCACATGGTGTAACCCGATTCGTGTGAATGATGATATATCCGACAAAGGCCAATTTTCACCTGCAATCGCTGCCGACCTTTTTGGAAACGCGGCTATTGTTTGGGAGGATAAGCGAAATACCATTGGAGCGTTTATCCACGGCGATGTTTACTTCACGACAACCGCTGATATGGGTGAAACCTTTGGTGACAATATCAAGGTAAACGATACGAACAACACAGGTCCGATTGACCCCGCACCGGCAATTTCACTATATCTTACAGGTGGAGCCTATGTAACATGGGCCAGTGAAACGTTAAGCGACGCGAATATATTCTTCGACTACTCACCAGACAGGATTACTTTCGGCGAGGATATTAGAGTGAACGATGATATTGGCAACACTGCTGCGCAATATGATCCAAGCATCAACGTTAATCTGGTTGGTACGGTATTCATAGCGTGGACTGATGAGCGCAACAATCATCAGGATGTGTTCTTCGCTGAATCATATGAACTTCCGGTATTCTCGGATAACTTCATTGTGAATATGGACACAACGGAGGAGAATCAGTTTGCGCCATCGATAACCAGCGATTTCCTGGGACGCGCGTATATTATCTGGTCTGACGCCAGAAACACAAGAAGTGACACAGAGCAGGAAGTTTTCTTCGCGTTCAGAAGATAGTTATGTAGTACGTTGTCTTACAAAATATTTGAAAATAAACCGGGCAGATACCCCGGTTTTTTCATGGTTTTAATGTCAAATATGTAGGAGGCTATTGCTCCGGTAATTCAAAAGAAATCATAAATGCCGGATTCTATAATATTGGATGGTGATATAATTCATACTGTGAAACACTCAATGGAAAAGTCATCTGGCTCTAAAACGCCAGCGATACAGTTTGAAAACCTGACACGGAAATTCGGAAATGTAATCGCCGTTGATAATGTCAACCTCAGCATACCAAAGGGCTGTTTTTTTGGATTCCTCGGCCCCAATGGAGCGGGGAAATCAACGACAATCAATATGCTCATTGGGCTGATTAAACCGACCTCTGGAAGAATAATGGTTCTGGGCCACGACATTTCGAAGCAGCGTATCGATGTTAAAAAGATACTTGGAATTGTCCCGGAGCATTTGAATCTGTACGACCGCCTTAAAGGCAGGGAATATCTCGAATTTTCAGGAGCGTTGTACGGATTAAAACGCGAGGAAGCGGTTGATAGAACCAGGGAAATACTCTCTCTACTTGAGGTTGATGGTGAGAAATTCATTGCTGATTTATCTCTCGGAATGAAAAAGAAAGTAAGCCTCGGAGCGGCGTTGCTTCACAAGCCGCGAATATTAATACTCGATGAACCTTTCACATCTGTGGATGCCATAAGCGCGAGGAAGATAAAGAATATTTTGCAGACGATGACCAAAAGCGGCGTTACGATTTTCATGTCATCGCATATTATGGAAATAATAGAAAGATTGTGCAATCAAGTGGCGATAATCCATTACGGAAAAATCCTCTTAAACGGTTCAACGCAGGAATTGCTTCGCGGTGATCGCAAAGACACGCATCAAACGCTTGAAGAAGTTTTCGTTGATATCGTCGGCGTGGCTTCAGAAGGAGCGAACCTTAGTTGGATAAAGTGATAAGCATTATAAAACTGAGGGTTCTGGTAACGCTAAGGAGTTATACCAAATCGACACAAAGCCGTGTTGAAAGCTATTTCTTCTTTCCGCTCTTTTTCATGGCTATGATTACTTTTTATCGCATTGTTCCCTACACACTTTCAATGGCGTTCGATTATGTTCCTGCTCCTGTTATGGTTTATAACTTGTTTTTCTTTTCGCTTGCGCTGCTCTGGATAATGATTCCATTCATGGGATTTCGTTTGAATGAAAGCCTCGATATTAAACGCCTGATTCACTATCCGATTACATTCCCGACTCTTTTTACATCCTTGTCGATCAGTAATATTCTTGATATATCCAACTTTGTGCCACTGACAATCATGGCGGCTTTTATCAAGTTCGAATTTCTTTTTGGCAATCATGAGGGCATCCTCGGGATCATTCTCCTGTGTATTGTGGTTTTTATCTTTCTTCAATTGATATATCAAACCGTAATACTGATTCTTTACAATCTGCTGCCGGGATTCAATCCGATAAAACTTGCAGCTATGGTTCTTCTGGCTATTGTTGGGCTTGTCGTTGCTATAAATCTTAACGTTATCGAAATGCCTTCGGAACTGGTTTTACTCGATGATGAGAATCTATCATTTCACAATTATCTTCCAACCGGCATTTTTGCTATCTCAGCATATGAATTCCATATGGGAAATTTAAGCCTGGGATATGCTTTTCTGCTTAAAAGCGCTCTTATCCTAATCCCTGTGATAGTTTTTAATTTCATTGCCACATATCTGACATACAGAAGTGTCGAGCAGGGAATAATCCGATCTTCTGCCAGAGGACGTAAACGAATCGCGAATAAACAGTGCAGGAAATCGCTGCTTGACAATTTTAAAAGGAATCCTGTAATGGCAATTGCGGCTAAGGATGCTCAAACCTTTTTCCGTGACTGGCATTTCATGTTCTACAAGATGATGCCGGGGATATTCACGCCCGTTCTGATACTTCTTATAATCAGATATTCACTGGTTGGATCAAATCTATCTATCGAACCTGATCTGCAAATGATGATTCAGGTATCTTTCATTACTCTTGTAATGGTTTTATTTCTAGCGCAGTCATACATTTTTGTGGGAAATATCTTCGGCTATGATAGAGCCGCGGTTTCAAGCATGTTTACTGCGCCGGTTACGGACAGGCAGATTTTACTCGGCAAGAATATATTTATGTTCTTCTTACTCTCAATTGATTCGCTTGTTATTTCACTGCTGATTGGATTGTTTTTCCCCGGAATAATATATCCGTTGTCATTCTTCTGTTTCATGGAGTGCCTTGTAATGATTCTTGTCGGGCTGGGAAACTTGAGTTCGATGATATTCCCCTACCACGTTCCACTGGATAAACCAACGGTCAGTTTTCAGGGAACCTTGATTGTCGGATTAATGAACATGATTACCGTCATGGCGCTTTCAGTCTTAATAATTCCGGTTGTTCTTATGTTATATTATTCCTTAACATCAGGAAATCCAATATGGATTCTCTTTGCAATCGTTGCCTCGATTCTGTACTCACTGATGATTTACGGCTACCTTCTTTTCGCAGGCGAGAAAATGCTCCCGCGTTACCGTGAGAGCATTTATCAGAACGTATCCTCTCAATAGCATGATTAATGCTGGTAATATTCAAAGTAACTCCCGATTGAAACGCGCTTTATTAACTCAGGGCGCTTCTGAAATGCAGTAGTGTTTATCATAATTGAGTGTGGGAGTTTTTATCTTTTAAGATGACTTAAAAATTGCAAATATGCAGATTTAATAATATCACTTTACAGCATTATGAAGATGTGATAAACTCCTGCTTTGTCTTTTATATTTAGGACTATCTTTTTTTATAATCATAAATTTTATCGAGGTGAAGTACCATTAATCGATTACGAGAATTCAGAGCAAAAGCTGACTTGTCTCAAATTCAGCTATCAAGGGATACCGGAGTTGCGCAAGCGACAATCTCAAACATTGAGAACAACAAACGGACACCATCATATTTAACCCGCCAGAGATTGGCTAATACGCTTGGTTATTCAGTAGAGGAGATATTTCCCAATGATGGAAGCCTTGTCAAAAAAGGACGGGGAAAATCTGCTGCGATTAAAGCCAACACCATTGGTGATATATTAATCAGCAATTCACAGCAGAGCCTTTCTCTTACGCCTATCAAAAATGACTCAATGAAAGATGCTTCTTACCTTATCAAGGACAGCAAATTGATAGGTTTCATATTCTCCATTGATGGCATGCGCCTTAAGTATTTTCCGATTCGCCTGTTCAAGGGAGATGAATTTCTTAGCGGAACATATACGGATGCCATTGGGAAGTTTTCATTTGATGGACTAAAGAGCGGCGAGTACACAATTTCCACTGATGAGAAAAGCTTAAAAATCAAGATAAAATCCTGATTATGTAATCTTGAAAAAGAAAAATCAAGGGAAGCGTTCGCGCTTCCTTTTTTTTGATTATCAAACAAGCTTGCCTTAAATCTGCATCATATCTATACTTGACAGCTGGTGAATGAAAATGGAATATCTGTTTAGTTTCTTTCATGGTTTCATAGTTTCGTCTATATGCGCTCTTCTGGCGTTTTCGCTCAGGATTATTTCGCTTTCAGGATTGATAGGCGGAATTATTTTCGGGACTATCATTTACGGCTGCACAGGATGGCAGGGATTTGTTGTACCTCTTGCGTTTGTAGCAATCGGCAGCATGTGCACTTTAATTGGGTACAAGAAAAAGGCCGAGATGGGAATAGCTCAGGAGGAGGGCGGCAAACGAGGAGCGAAACACGCGCTGGCTAACATTCTCGCGGGAACTATTTTTGCCGCTGCATCTTTATTTTTTAGTGCTGAGTATCGAGTCTTGTTTATGGTTGCGATGGCAGGTTCATTCGCGACAGCGGCAGCAGATACGGCATCCAGTGAAATGGGGCAGTTGTTTGGCAGAACTCCAATAAACCCGATTACGTTCAAACGTGTAAAACCCGGCACTGAGGGCGCAGTCTCAATTGAGGGAACATCGTTTGGCATTGTGGCATCAATGGTTATCGCGCTTGTTGGAGTGTCATCCGGTGTGTTCGTTCAACGGCTTTGTTTGAAGAATGTGAAAATGTTTGATTTTAGGCCGATAAATCTACCCGCATTTATTTCAATCGTTGCCGGAGCGTTTATCGGTAATATGGTGGAAAGCGTGGTCGGTGCGATTGGCGGGAAGAAACTTAACAATGAACTTCTAAATTTCATGAATACGTTAGTAGGCGGACTTGCCAGCGGGTTAATTATGTACGCATTTATAAAAAATATACTTGCGCATCCCTCATAAATGACAGATTCAAAAGCACATACAGTCGAATCATCTGAAATAAAGAATACAGTTCATTTTGTTTACACAAAACCATTGATGATTCTCCTTCTGGTTTTCATTCCATTCTCTCTCGGTTATTTCATCGGTAATAAGTTCATTCTTCCACTTTTAACCGCGATACCGGCAGGGATTGTGCTGATACGACATATCAAAAATCGCAGGCTTTTGGTCTGCGTTCTGGATATGATTGTCTATGTGCTCTGGTTAAGCGTGATTGGAATTGCTCTTATGTATTTTTTCCCGGCAAAAGCGGCTTCGGTTGTGATTAATGGAGATAAATATTTAGCTGAGATGTATCCGTGGTTATGTGGGGCGATGTCTAAAGAGGGCACTCCGGATCAATTCATTCCTGAGCATTTGCTTCACATGGCGATTGTTGCTGTAGCTTCATTAATTTCCGCTGGCGTGATTTCTCTTATCTTCGGAACTATTCTAATGAATTACATGAACTACTATGTTTCATGGCTGATGCTGAACAGTTCGCAACCACTGCTTATGGCGGTTATAGGGTGGCATCCGTGGAGTATCTGCCGAGTCATTTCCTTTATAATTTTAGGATGTATCTGCGCAATTCCAATCATAAAAGGCTTAAGGGGACATGAAAGAAGCGATTACAGGAAATATATCATAATGATAATAGCTGCAATCGCGCTTGAAGCTTTAGATATTGTATTGAAAACCTACATAGGATCAGGCTGGCGTGATCTTCTTGTGATGAATCTTAATAGCAGTGCTTTTGAAATGCAGCAATGAGCATTAAAAAGTTTGGAATTTGAAAAACACCACGCTAAAGCATGGTGTTATTTTTAATGTAAACATGTAACCCGGTGTCCCTTCACCGGGGTCCCCGGGAAAGGGATCCCGGGTTACATGGAACTTACTAACTTGCTAACTTACTAACCTACTAACTTGCTAACCTACTAACTTGCTAACTTACTAACGTATTTACATAGTGTGCATTGATCTGTCTTTCATAATTTCAGCGCCGTTTTCCTTGGTGTATTTGCAAACGGTTACTTCATCGCCGTCAACAAGTGAACCGAAAACCAAAAGTTCCTTCATTTTGTTTCCCTCGTTGGCATACAATGCCTCGCCTGCAATCTGAGTAACCTGAAATGAAATTTTGGCAAAATTGGCTCTTGCCTTCTGGTTTACAATATAAACGCGAATGAATTGGCGCCGCTCCAATTCTATGTGGTCGATGTTCTTGCTGAGGAATTCATCCTCACTGATTTTCTGCCTGGTTATCTCCATAGTATTTTCCCATGCCTTCTCCTGAGCGGCATGGCATCCAGTGAATACTGAGAGTAAAAGAATGGAAATCGCAGATAAAATGATGAATCTAATCATTATGAACCTCATGTTCTATAGTATTATTCACTACAAGAATATAATATAAGATAGTAAAGGATTAGAGTCCTTTGCTATTGCCGTAAAAAGCTATTTAACATCTCGCAGACTGTATATGCCCGGCTGGCCCAAAACTCTGGGATATTCGGTGGAACCTCTTTGGAGAGTCAGACTGCCGATATCGTCATCGGAGATTACATCGTTATAAGCCCAGCATGAAAGTTTATACCGTGGCTTCTTGTCTTTTGGATAGGACATCCACCATTCCGTTGCAGCTTCCATGAAAATTTGAGATTTTGTCATGGGGTGAATATTCTTTTTAAATGCAATCTGCATCTTGTCGCGAAATATTTTAATTTCAATCACTTCTTCAGGATATTTTTCTTGAATGATTGATATAGCGTTATTAGCTGCCTCCTTATCGGTTTTACCAATTCCCGGACAGCCAAGGCAAATCATCAATACAAACATGCTTAGAAGAATTATTGATATTTTTTTCATTCTTAATGCTCCTGATAATGAAATCATTTCTGACAGAATTCGAATATTATCATTTTCCTTATATATAAACAAACGCGACAGCCTTTTTTTCTTGCGACTTTGTGCTTCCCATGATATATTTCGTATTCCGTCCCGTCATTAAGGGGGATATTGGTTTATATTGCGTATTATCAACTGCTTAATGGTGAATTAGCAATTCAGTATTGGGTTGACATCGGATAAAAAATGCTTGACTGGCTATATAGAAAATTCAGCCACGATATCGGGATAGACCTCGGAACGGCAAACACTCTTGTTTATGTTAAGGACAAGGGGATAATCCTTCGTGAGCCAAGTGTTGTTGCGATAAACACTGACACTGGTGAAGTCCTGGCAGTGGGCAACGAGGCAAAGGACATGATTGGCAGAACGCCATCATCAATCAGAGCTGTAAGGCCTCTTAAGGATGGTGTTATCGCTGATTTTGAAGTTACCGAAAAGATGCTCCGTTATTTTATTCACCGGGCAAGGCAACCGCATCAGTTTATCGCGCCGCGGCTTGTAATCGGAATACCGTCCGGAATCACCGATGTTGAAAAACGAGCTGTTGTTGACAGCGCCAAAAGCGCCGGTGCGCGTGAGATTAGACTTATTGAGGAGCCTATGGCTGCCGCGATAGGAGCCGGCCTTCCAGTTACGGAACCATTTGGAAGCATTATCGTTGATATCGGCGGAGGTACAACGGAAGTGGCTGTTATTTCACTTGGCGGAATTGTATCATCAAAATCGATTAGAATTGCAGGGGATGAATTTGATGACGCGATAATCGCTTACGCCAAGAGCAAGTTCAAGTTGAGCATTGGTGAACGCATGGCGGAACGCGTGAAGATTGAAATCGGAAGCGCTACAGAACTTGAAGAGGAAAAGTCGATGCTCATGCGCGGACGAGATCTTCTGAAAGGTCTTCCCAAAACAGTTCGTGTAACAAGCCCTGAAATTCGAGAGGCTATAGTTGATTGCCTTGATGCTGTTGTCTCTGCGGTTAAGAATACACTTGAGGAAACATCGCCTGAATTAAGCGCTGATATTTTCGATAGAGGAATTATACTCGCCGGTGGTGGCGCGCTTCTGACAAATATTGACAAACGAATTCAGCTGTCATCAGGTATCGCTACATTTATCGCTGACGATCCTCTATCGTGTGTTGTTCTGGGCACTCAAAAAGTGCTTGAAGGAAAATATTTCGATATCCTTTTTAAGACAAACAAGCAAAGATAATGGGATGCTAAAACATCTGAACATCCAATCCTGGTTTAAACTCATCTTTTTAATACTTGTGATTATTCTGGTCATCTGGATTTTAACCGCTCGCCATGGAGCTGAAAATATTGCTCTTGGCATTATTCCCTCAATCCAGAAGAACATCGAAACCAAATCGCAGCTTGTAAAGGACAAGAAAATACTTGTCGAGGAAAACGAGCAGCTCAGAAAAGAAAACATGGAATATTCAACCATGATAAACATGCTTGTCGATGAGAATCAATCATTATTGCAAAGGAACGAGATAAGCAGATTCTGGGAGGAAAATCCGGGAATTTATGGCGAAATCGCAAGGATATTCCTGAAAGACCCTTATGGTTTGTATTCAACTTTTCTAATCGATAAGGGACACAATCACGGCATTAAAAAAAACATGCCGGTTTTGGGAATGAGAGAAGTGATTGGCAGAGTGATTGAGGTGCATCCCGAATTCAGCCGTGTTAGAACAATTGAGAGCCCAAATCTCGCATTTGGAGCAGTTGTAAAGCGAACTCGTGAACTTGGAGTGATTGTTGGAGGCCGAAAGGAACTTAAATTAACTTATCTAACAATCAATTCTGATGTATCCCCGGGGGATGAAATAATCACATCAGGCACAACTGACATTACACCCGCAGGCCTTCCCCTTGGCAAAGTAAGAGAGGTTGTCAGACTGGAGCCAGAGGAGGAACTTATCGTAAAGGTTGACTCATCAGAGGATATTGGCAAACTCGATTTTGTCCTTGTGGTTACCGCCACACAACCGATACACGCTAATGTCTCCCTTGAGGAGGACAACGTTTGATTCGTGCGTATCTAATTCCAGCAGCTCTTCTCGTTATTGCGATTTACATAATGAACATGTTTAACATTATGTGGGACCCGGTTTTCGTGATTCTTGTTTTTTTCAGCCTCCTGCAAAGGAACATAATATTCCCGATAGCAGGAATGATTTCATGTGTAATAGGCGACCATCTTCTTCTTGACAGTTCAGGTTTTTTCACATTTGCCGGAATTATCATCTACGGCAGCGCTATATGGTTGAGGGAATCATTTCCCCTCGCGCGAAAGCCTCTTGTGATTATCATGACTCCTGTATATTCACAGTTTTTATGGTTTATGCTGCTTTTCGGTTACTATCTCGGAGAGGGTTCAGGCAGTGCCGGTGTCGGATATTTCGCCCCTTTTCTTATCGGAAACACGTTAATTACAATCTGCCTTGCTTTCATTTTCTTTATCCTTCGGACAAGAGATGCAAGAAAGGATTTCAGTCCCGGATTACTAAAAGGATAAACACTATTGGTTTTGGATTACAACCAGAAAAAGATCAAGAGTTCCAATGCAAAGGGAGTTTTAATTCTCTTTGTTATAACGCTCATGATGGTTGGGTTAATCGCGAGACTATTTCAACTTCAGATAATACAGGTTGGTGTGTATCAACATGAATCTAGTATGAATCATATTCTGGAAATTCCGCTAAAGGCTCCGAGGGGAGATATCCTTGACAGAAACGGAGTCAAACTGGCGCGAAATCACATTCAGTATGATCTCTACATTTCAACAATCGGAGATGAAGAAGCCGATAATCGCCACCTTGAGGCAATAGCCAATCTTGCCGGAATCAGCGATGAAGAAATCGACAAGGCAAAAATAATAATGGAGAAAGCATCTGGAGAAGCTCCAGTCCTGATTAAAAATGACATACCTCTTGGCCTTGTTGTTGAGCTGAAAGAAAAGAGCGATGACTACCAGTTCGCGCTTGTTGACAAATCATCAAAACGCTCATATCCGTATGGCAAACTGACATCTCACATTTTGGGATACCTTCGGGAAATCGATGACCAACGCTTAAAAGAACTTAAAGGCATGGGATATTTAGCAGGTGATATAGTCGGCGAAAACGGAATCGAACGCCAATATGAATCAAACCTGATAGGTTCTACCGGAAGGAAATTCATGGAGGTTGATAACAAGGGGCATTGGGTAGGTCTTCTCAAGCGATGGGTTGAGGCTGACGACGGCTCATGGTTGCGAAAAACACAGCACTTTCCACCGGGCAAAGGTAATAATGTCAATCTGACAATCGATATCGACCTTCAGAAACGGCTGGCTGCTGAGATTGGGGAAAATGTTGGCGGCGCTATTGTAATGGATGTTAATTCAGGTGAAATACTCGCGATGTACGCCTACCCCAGCTTTGATGCAAACCTTTTTGTTGGTCCTGTTATGTCAGTTGACTGGTCGGATATTGTGAATCATCCTGACAAGCCGATGCAAAACCGCCTTATCCAGAATGCATATCCGCCGGGGAGTGTTTTTAAGGTTGTGGTCGTTCTGGCAGGTTTGAGGGAAAAAGTAATCACGACAAAAACACGAGTAACCTGCAAAGGCAAAATAGAGGTAGGAAATAGGGAATTCAAATGCTGGAAAACATACGGCCACGGCGTTGTGGAACTTAACAAAGCAATTGCTGAATCATGCGATGTTTATTTCTACACACTTGGTGAAAAACTTGGCTCAGAGAAAATAATCAAATACGCCAAACTGTTAGGACTTGGAAGCGAAACAGGAATTGACCTTCCCGGAGAGAACTCAGGGCTTTTGCCCACGCCCGAATGGAAACTAGACAGGATTGGTGAAAGATGGTACACGGGTGACACTATTAACATGTCTATTGGGCAGGGTTTTCTTCAATTGACACCAATTCAGGTTCTAAGAGTTTACGCTTTCTTCGGAAATGGCGGAAAATTAATAAATCCACATCTTAATATGACAGCTCAAACACGCGATGATACACCCGATGAGTTAAAGGATATCGACCCTGAAATAATTGCGATTATTAACAAGGGCCTTCTAAGTACAGTTACAGTTGGCACAGCACGGGGATGCAGATTAAAAGATTTCTCTATAGCTGGAAAAACCGGAACAGCGGAAGACCCTCCGCGGAAAATTCCTCACTCCTGGTTTGCGAGCTTCGCACCTGCTGAGAATCCCAGGATAGTTATGCTTGTTTTTGGGCAGAATGGAGGCCATTCGGATAAACTCGCTGTGCCAATTGCGAGAAAGATTTATGAGAGCGATGAGATGCGTGGTTATATACTGGATGATAATAGTTAAGAATAAATTCTTCTTATTTTGAGGATTATAAGATATAATTCTACTTTGTGCTTTTTATCAGATTTGGAGTGAATACTAATGGCTTTTTTACCAATTATACTTAAAGCGCTTCACATTATTTTAGCGATAAGCCTGATTCTGGGCGTTATGTTTATGCAATCAAAGTCGGACAGCGGTCTGGCTGGAATCATGGGCGGAACGGGTGGCCATTCGGCGCGAAGCATTAAAGGGCTTGATGAGAATTTCAGAGTGATTCTAAGATATGTGGCAGTTGGTTTTCTGGCAACATCGTTTTTCAACGCACTGATCATTTGATATTTTGGAATCATGATTTTGGAATCTTGATTTTTCACTGAAACAAACAACCCGGGAATGAATTCCCGGGTTTTAAGTTTACCGTTTATTTTTTTACTACCTTCCTATGAAAAGACCTTCTGGGTCAACTTCCTGTCGAAGCACTCTCAATTCCTCATCAGTCGGTTCAGATGTTTGCGTGAGGTTATCACTGATTAGAAGTTCAAATCCTGTGTTTTTTTGAACGTCATCCACTGTAATTCCCGGATGAGTCGATTCAAGCATCATGCGACAGGTTGCATCATCATAGCCAAGAACGCCAAGATTTGTGATTACTTTATATGGTCCTGTACCGGGATATAATCCGGCTTTCTCCCTCGCGCCTTTTCCTGTTAAATATCCGGGAGTAGTTACAAAATCGATTTTTTCAACAAAACGGCGATTGTCCTGAGGAGTGATAACGAGTATTCGCCAGCTCATCGATGCAAGATCATTCGCGCCTCCACTGCCCGGAAGGCGTACTTTGAAATCGTTATAATCCTTGCCGATTATGGTCGAGTTCAGGTTTCCGTACATATCAATTTGAGCGCCGCCGAGAAAACAGTAATCGACAAGCCCTCTAGCGCAGGCGTTCATGGTGTGAGCCATCGAGCCGGCATGAAGTCCCTTGTGGTATGTTCTTGCCTGGCCAACAGAAATTGGAAGTTCTTCAAGAAGCGGTCCTACTCCACCAGCTTCGAAAATAGGTATCAAAGATGGCGCGTGTGTTTTCTGGGCAAGCATTGTCGCGCAGCATGGTCCGCCTGTACCAACAAGGACAAGAGATTGGTCTTCGAGTAAACGAGATGCCACAACAACCATTAATTCTATATCATTGAATTTTTTATCAGTCACGATTCATTCTCCGATGCCTTAATGTTAAACATCTCTCGCCTAAGCTCAGTCAATCGCTTTATACCGCCACATAGATTAAGATATTCATTGAAATCCTTCGTTTTGTAAATGTACTTATCAATGAATTCCTTCAATGTGTCTTCGGATTTTTCCACCTCAAGCCATTTTGAAATGTGATCCTCATCTGAGTAATACATCAATGGCATTTCAGCGGGATATGAACCATACGGCACTTCGATTACAGCATCGACGTTATATCCCTGAATGACAGTCATTTCAGGCTTGTTGCGGATTACATCGTTCGGCACGATTTGCTCAGCTGTGATTATTACATGCTCAGCCGCCATTGATAGTTCGACATCGGCAATGACATGGCCGTCAATCTGGCAGTTTCCGTAAATGTCTGCCCTGTGAACATGAATAAGAGCGACATCAGGATAAAGCGCGGGGACCGCATAATATTTTTTATGAGTGAACGGACATTCGATTTCCTTAGCGGCTGAATATTTGCCAGTGTCAGTTCCAAGCATTACTTTGGTAGGTATGAACGAAATTCCCATCGCCGCAGCGCGATATCGCCACGCCAAAGCGGCGTTTGACCACTCAACAGTTTTTACTTTTCCACTTTCGAAATATCGTCTCGAATTTGCAGATAGCCCTCTCATTTCCAAACCGACAATGTATGCGACATCGCAGCGATTGAAACATTCACCCGCGCAAAGAATCTGGCAGTCATGCGTGGATGTGTGTCCGCTGAATCCGAGGTTTTTCTTTTTCTGGCGAAGAATCTCATGCAGGATTGCCGTGGAAATTCGTATTCCGCCGAAACCACCGGTCGCGAGATAGGTGCCGTCAGGAATATATTTCCCGACTGCATCCTTTACGGTTGTCAGTTTATTGTGAAGTCCGCGCGGTTTCTTTCTGAAACGTTCGCGCATTATGTCAGGGTCGATTTCTGTGAATATCTCCCCTAATCCATCCTGTAAATCCAATATGTTTCAACCCCTTGATTTTATCAGCAACCAATATACCGGGAAATAACAAGCCTTTGAATCTCGCTGGTGCCTTCGCCGATTTCCAGAAGTTTCTGGTCACGATAGAATCGTTCCACATGGTATTCTCGCATTAAACCGTAACCGCCATGAATCTGAACCGCGTGATTTACAACACGAGACATAACCTCTGAACAATAAAGCTTGCTCATAGCGGCTTCTTTTTGGAACGGTAAATCATTATCATGAAGCCAGCACGCTCGATATAAAAGCCATCTTGCAGCTTCGATTTCAGTAGCCATGTCAGCGAGTTTGAAAGCGTTAGCCTGGAATTTGCAGATTTGCTTTCCGAACTGTACACGCTCTTGTGAATATTTAAGCGCCATTTCATACGCTCCCTGCGCGCCGCCTAATCCCATCGCAGCTATTGCAAGACGACCCTTATCCAGTGTTGAAAGCATTTGTTTGAAACCATCGCCACGCTTACCAAGAATAGCTGAATTAGGCACACGGCAATCCTCGAAATAGAGTTCAGCTGTATTAGAGGATCTCCACATCATTTTGCCGTGCATTGTTTTGGTTGTGAAACCGTCAGTGCCAATCGGCACTAAAAAACAGGAATATTCTTTCTTGCCGTCATCACGTTTTCCGGTAATAGCCTGCGTTACTGCAAATCCTGAAATTTCAGATGATCCGTTTGTAATGAATATTTTTGAACCGTTTATAATCCAGTCATCGCCATCCTGAACAGCTACGGTTTGAGTGCCACCGGCATCTGAACCCGCATTTGCTTCAGTAAGACCGAATGAACCAAGTACCTCGCCTGAGCATAGTTTAGGAAGCCATTCTTTTTTTTGTTCATCGTTTCCGAAATAATAGACTGGACCAATTCCAAGTGAATTTCCAGCTGCGACAGTCGCGGCGGTTGAACCATCCACACGTGAAAGTTCCTCAATCGCTATGATGTATGCCAGATAATCCATCCCGGAACCGCCGTACTCTTCAGGAATGGTTAATCCGAAGAGATTCATATCCGCCATTTTCGCAACCAGCTCGAGAGAGAACTCCTCCTTCTCATCAAGCTGTTCAGCAATTGGAGCAATTTCGTTTTCAGAAAAATCTCGTATCGCATCTCGAAGCATATTGTGTTCATCTTTCAGATTAAAATCTACCATTGATTAATCTCCATGAATAATAAAACTGAAAAAGCCCCTATCCCGATAGAAAAACGCTACGGATACAGGGGCAATATTTTATCAAAAAAGTGGCGAGTTCGGAAATCCATAAAGTGGATAATAAGTCCGAACTCACCGATGTCATAGCCTATTTTGCAGGAACGAAATAAACATCAGTAGGCCTGAACCTGCTAAGCCTGAGGAATTTCGCCTGCACTTTCATTCCGACCCAGTCAAGGGTTGGTTTTAACGGGTCAACGCCAAGAAGCCTGGTTAAAAATAGCGTATCAGCTTCTTTCCATTCGATTAGCGCGAGTACGAAAGGACATTCAGGAAGGAATGCTTCCGCGCCGAAATGGCATACCGTGAAACTGTGAATCTTGCCCTGTTGTGGAAGTTCAATCCAGTCAGCTTCCTTTCCGCAAACGGGACAAGCCAGTTTTGGAGTCGCGCAGACATAGCCGCATTTTTTATCCGTGCATTTGGTCGCAAGGAGTTTCTTGTTGGCGGCTGCCGCAAACCACGGGCTGTCCTGCCCATAGGAATGAATATAATCAACCTGCCAGGGAAACTTGATTACAATTGGAGCCATATCCTTGAGTGTTGATAAATCTTTCGGAAATGGAACGCTGTAAACCTGTGTACCCTCCTGGCTTTCTTCCATTCTCATTTTGATTTCGTCTGCCATTGTTCTACGCCTCCTTTTCCATGATGGTTACTGTAACATAAGTGCCCGTACCGGCGTGGCTGTGAATAGCGCCAACTTTTGCATCGGGCAGGATTAGAGTTTTATCATCAAAATGCTTTTGCAACGTTCCCTGAAGCTGCCACAAAGCGAAAACTCCCTGCATAATTCCTGTGGCCCCTACGGGATGCCCACATGCAATTAATCCACCTGACCAGTTAACAGGGCATACCGGTTTATCTTTAAGTTTAAGCCCATAATCAATACCCGGCATAAAAGCCTTGCCGCTGGCTGCGAATTCTCCACCCTCGCCGTACTTGCACAGGCCCATGTCCTCATAAGTCTGAATCTCGCTGGATGTGTAAGCGTCATGAAGTTCAACAAAGTCAATCTGACCAAGCGGATCGGTGATTCCTGCCATCTCGTACGCCATCTTAGATGCCGTTCGTCCGGCTCGGAAACTGTGAACTCCGGGATACTTGAGACCTTTATAGTCCTCAGGAGTTTCGTTGGGAAGAAGGATTACATCCCAATGCGGACGGTCAGCCATTCGCATCATGTCAGTACCGCGACCGATTCCAGTCAGTTTGACTTTTGGAATTCGCTTTCCAGCCTCTTTTTCAAGTTTCGCGACACCCTCTTCAGATGCCAGCATAAGAGTCGCAGCGCCATCTGACATAACACAAATATCCAGCCTTGTAAGAGGATACGCAACCATCTGTGAATTGCGAACATCATCAATGGTCAGTTTCAACTGTTTCTGTGAATAAGGGTTGTGATAAGCGTTGTAGTGATTCTTGACGGATACAGATGCAAGTTGCTCAACAGTTGTGCCAAACTCATGCATGTGGCGAACAACCATCATTGCATAGTAACCTGAATAGAATCCACCAACCGGGAAATCCCAGCTGACATCCGAGGCAAGAGCGATAAACTCGTTGCCTTTCCATGTGTTTACATGGCTCATGGTTTCAAAACCATAACAGGGGCAGATGTCCATATGCCCTGACGCTATAGATTTCCAACCTTCCTGAATGCAAAGGCCGCCAGTCGCGCCTCCACCCTCAACCCTGTGACAGGGTTTGGGGCAAAGCCCTAGATAATCGGTAGCCATGATTCCAGCCATAAGCTGTCGTGTGAAGTGGTCGGAAAAATAGGAGCTTACCGAGCCGTCGCAAAGCTCGATGAATTTCTTGTACTCGATACCTAAATCGTTAACGGCATAGTCAAAAGATTCCTTGACCAGCGCCTGATAAGTGGCATCCGGACGCGATTTCGTAAATTTCGAAACGCCGCCGGCAACAGCATAAACAGGACGCATATAATACCTCCGACAAAATACTCGCAGGCAAAAAAATGAGAAAATAAAAAATCGGACAATGCCGATGCCCTTGAGCTGTTATGAACTTGAGAATTAATTCACAAGCAAAAAAATGCTCCGCCATCAGACGGTGGGGATATACTAATCCAACTCAATGCCACAGTCAAGAAAATTGTGATTCGAAGTTAAATTTCATTTATTGGTGGTTTCTTTTTCCCCCTATTAATGCAGCATTCCAAAAAAGATAGCACACAAAATATGTGTGCTATCTAAAAAGTTGCTATGTGTATTCCTTCAAAACTAGTTAGTTAAAGCCTTTTCAAGAACGAGTTTAACCATTCGGATGTCTTCCAGTTAACCCCCACTCAAGTCTATCTAGAGCTTCTTTCTCCCTAACATTTTTGTTAAAACTGACAGAATCTAGGTTTTGAAGGAACAAAAGATCATCTGGGATTTTATCTACTCCAGGTAATAGAACAGGCACTACATGAGCTTTTCTTTTAACTCGCTGAATTAATGCTGATTTGTATTCTACATCCTGCCATTTCCCAATACCGTATGAGCCAATAATAATAACTACTGATTCAGCTTCTAAAATTGCATTCTGTATAAGATCTATATAATCGTCACCTGGTTTTATTTGCTCTGTGTCGATCCATATTCTGAGACCACGTTTCACCATTTCGCTCTTTATAAAATGCACAACCTTCGAATTTTTTGAATTATACGCAAAGAGGAATAATTTCTTTGCGTCCTTCTTTTTAATTTTTCCTGTGGCACCTTTTTTCTTCTGTTTAGTTTTTACACCTGATTGTTTCTCAAGTTCCTTTGAGTACAAAGGTTGAGAATCTTGAGTCCTTTGAGACTGCTCAGCCAATAATACAGGAGTCAGAATTATATCTGTATAAAAAGAAGTCGAAGGAATTGACTCATCCCACAGTTTTATTATTGTCTCAAACTGAAGCATATGACGAGCTACCAACATATAGTGGCTTTCTGAATAGAATCCACCGCCCGGATAGTCGCCTTTCTGTTTGGATGTGAGTAATTTCCAACACTCGTATTCGTCTAGAGCTCCATCGCTTTTAAATCCATGACCGAGTACTGGGGTGTACTCTTGGCAAGCAAAACTCTCAGGTATATATGGCGCTAGAAATCCAAGCTGTTCAAGCTCCATAACGAGGTCTTCGGGAAATTTGCTATTCGCTTCAATTTCCTTTGCACGAGGGAGAGCCTTCTCTTGCGCCCACTCGTGAATCGTTTCCTTCATCATTCTGGTTTCATCGTCAAGACTAAAATCCATTACAACCTCCGAAGAGATACTTTGCGGCAAAT
>CBDURE010000013.1:0-43124 GCA_965369605.1 uncultured bacterium | reverse complement strand
GCCTTAATTATTTAACCTTTGCAATCTTTTGAGACAGCCTCCCCTTTGCCGGGGAAACAGGTGGCTATCTCACGCAAAGCCCCGGTGAAGGGACACCGCGGTGAAGGGACACCGGGTTACAATTGGTGATTAAACCTGTTAAGAATAATTCGCTTTGTCGAGAATAGATTCTTCGCTGCGCTCAGAATGACATTGTTTTGCACATAATTCTATGTTCTGAGACAGATTCCAAACAACGCCCCGATATCCCACATTAGAAGTAGTAACTTCAGGGCGCAACAAGCAGCGCCCCTACGTTAGCGCTTTTTCAACAGCCACTTTCGCGGGAATGAAGTGTTACGCAACATGACTGGTTATTCGACCTGACATCGTATGAGAAACTATAATCCAAGTTTTGCTTTCGAAACATACTTAATAAGAGTTCCATAGATATGAACATCATCGGGGGATATTTCCTGAACTTCGAAACGTGGATTCTCAGCGATTAATCGCAGTTTGTCCTTATGCCGTACAACGGTCCGTATGACCAGGCCTTTTTTCGTGCCAATCGCCATGACCCTGCCCTGGCCGCCAATTTCAATATTTTGACGATTAACAAAAACAGTGTCACCGGAATACAATCCCAAACCATCCATTGAGTCATCGTTGATAACCAGGCCGAATATTTTCTCAGATTCAACCCATCCGTGCGGCAGCGCTTCCATTCTGTCAATGTATTTTTCATCAATCACCGGGACAGGGCATCCAACCGGAATATCAGTCAGCACCGGAATCTGAATTTCCCCGCCCGTTATTTCGCTTAGACGTCCGCCAAGTTTGTCGAGTTCCCTTAAAAAGTGAAGGAAATCCTTTTTAACCATATCGCGGCGGCGATCCCGTCTTTCATCGAGAATTTCCGAAAAGATTCGCTCATCGGCATCCGGCATTAAATCCTCATCGCGAAGCCCAAGCGCTCTTTTGATTTTTTTCAGGTCATGTTTTGGGATGTTTCTCACACCGTTTTCATAACGGCTTATCAGCGACTGCACAATCCCTGTTCGCTCACCTAAATCATGCTGATTCCAGCCTTTTTTAACTCTTGCCAGCCGGATTATTCTGCCCTGGTCTTTGCTCATAGTTAGATTATTATATCACGGCGGAATAAAATATGCAATAGAAACGGCATAACGGCACAACCGTTTGGCAGATATATATTATACCTTTGCAGCAATAGAATATGGCTTTATCGACTTATTTTATACCGCCCGCAACAACTCATGATGCATTGCTGATATAATCAGGCCGCTCCAAGCAGGCGTCCGTAATCGCGTAGAATATATTATGCCATCCGTGAAATACTGGCTATATTATTCCGCTCAACCCATTGCGCATAGCGGTATTTCAAATCACTTTACATGGTAATTTTAATCACTAATCTGAAATTATTTATTTCATATATCAAACGCTCACCTTGTATGCACATTCAATCATGCGCAAAACCGCATTATAACCAACATCTTCAAAATTTCGGTATTTCAAATAATCCTCTCTGGTATATGAAATTCCATTTTCGCGTTTTATGTCGGACTTATGTAGGGGCGCAGCGCGTTGCGTCTCTCCGCCACGAGAATTTCACCTTTCCTGTTTGTATTTCACCCTCCATTTTGATATGATTCTTGCTTTGCGTTGGCATCCATGCATGGGTGTCATTTTTTGGCTAGCTGCGCGTTGGGTATTTCAAGGAGAATTATATTAATGGCAAGCGTGAATGATTTCAGGAATGTTGTACTCGCGGGACACGGTGGATGCGGAAAAACCTCCATCGCCGAAGCAATGATATACAACACAGGCGAACTAAATCGCCTGGGCAAAACAGATGAAGGCAACACTGTAATGGACTTCCTCGAGGATGAAATCGAGCGTAAAATTTCGGTTTCGTCATCGTTTTATCCCGTTAAACACAATGGCTCAGTAATTAACCTGATAGACACCCCGGGATTCCCCGATTTTATCAACGACGCTCGCGCCTCATTCAGGGCAGCGGATATCGCGGTGATTGTTATCAGCGCTGTTGACGGTGTCGAGGTTATGACCGAGAAAGTCAATTCATTCGCGATAAGCGGCAACCACGCGCGCGCTATTTTCATCAGCAAAATGGACAGGGAACGCGCCGATTTCGACCGCATTTTCCAGCAGATCAAAGAGATTTTCAAAGGCGTAATGCCCCTGACTATCCCTATTGGCAAAGAGGAAGGGTTCAAGGGTGTCGTTGATTTGCTCAAGCAGAAAGCGATTTATCCCGATGGTGACGGCAAAAAAATCCGCGAAGAGGATATTCCTGCTGACATGAGCGACATTGCCGAGACTCTTCGCATTGAAACGATTGAAAAAATCGCTGAAAACGATGAGGAACTAATGGAGAAATATCTCGAGGGCGAGGACATTCCGCCTGAGGATTTCTTCAGGGTACTGAAAAAATCGATTAAATCGGGTGAGATTATTCCTGTTTTCGCCGGCAGTGGAACATTGAACAACGGAGTCATGCCGCTTACTGACGCTCTTGTCAACATGTTCCCATCACCGGCTGAATTCCCCCCGAAAGAGGGTTTGAAACCGGGAACAGAGGAAAAAGAGAATCGCGAACCCGATGTCAACGCGCCTGTCAGCGCGTTTGTGGTGAAAACCACTATCGACCCGTTCGCCGGACGAATCAACATCGTGCGTGTTTTCTCGGGTACAATCTCAGCCGACAGCAACCTGTACAACACATCACGAGGCGAAAAGGAAAAAATCGGCGCGCTTCTTAAACTGAAAGGCAAGGAGCATGAGACTATAAAAGAGATTATCGCCGGAGATATCGGAGTTCTCGTAAAACTCACTGTAACAAACACCAGCGACACTATAACCAAAGCCGATCAGCCTGTTGTGTATGCGCCTATCGACTTCCCACAGCCGATTTACTCCCTCGCGCTTACTCCAAAAAGCCGCGATGACGAGCAGCGAATCACAACCGGGCTAACCAAACTGACCGAAGAGGATCCCACTCTTATCTGGGACAGGAACCAGGAAACTCATGAATTGATTCTCAACGGAATGGGTCCGAACCATCTGGCAGTTGCGCTGCAAAAGCTTAAACGTCGATTCAACGTCGGCGTTGACACCAAAACTCCTGAAATCGCATATCGCGAAACAATCAAGGGCAAGTCTGAGGCGCAGGGTAAGCACAAGAAACAGACCGGAGGCGCGGGGCAGTACGGCGATGTCCACATCCGCTACGAGCCTATGGAACGCGGAGCCGGATTTGAATTCGTCGATGCCATAGTCGGCGGAGTCATCCCGAACTCTTTCATCCCCGCTGTTGAAAAGGGTTTGAGAGAATACATGTCGGATGGCCCACTCGCGGGCTATCCCGCAACCGATTTCAAAGCGACCCTTTTCTTCGGCTCATACCACAAAGTTGACTCAAAGGAAATCGCTTTCAAACAGGCGGCGCGTATCAGTTTCAAAAAGGGATGGGTGGACGCCACCCCCATCCTGCTCGAGCCTGTCTATAACGCCACAATCTTCATCCCCGAGGAATACATGGGCGATATCATGGGCGATTTGAACTCAAAACGCGCTCGAATCCAGAACATGGAGGCGCGAGGCTCCCTGCAGGTAATAATGGCAACTATTCCTCTGGCAGAACTGCAGAATTACGTCGCTGACCTCAATTCAATAACATCCGGTCGAGGCTCCTACGAAATCGAATTCAGCCACTACGACGAAGTAGGCCACGAAGCTGCCCAAAAAATAATCGACCGCCGCAAATCGGATAAGGAAGAGGATGAGGATTAATAACCTCACCCCCGACCCCTCTCCTGCAACCCCCTAGGGGGTACCATTATTACCCTTGACATGTGTAAACCATGTCCCTGACAATGTGTAAACCTTGTCCGTGGACAAAACAGGTGGAGAGGGGGCCGGGGGGTGAGGTCTTCCCATTTCATCACACACAGCAACAATCTCATCACATACTTTATCCATTTCATTCATAACTCTATCATTGGTAAACCTTAACACCCTCACACCTTTTGATCGAAAAATCCTGTCCCGCTCTTTATCATACTCAAGATGATCCCTTTGCAAATGTATGCCGCCATCAATTTCAACAGCAAGCATCAATCTTGCACAATAGAAATCAGCGATGTAATAGCCAACATTATGCTGGCGGCGGAATTTGTAGCTAAGATTCCTGTTCCGAAGCCTTTCCCACAGATTCTTTTCAGCAACAGTGGATTCCCGCCGCAGTTTCCTTCGTTTGCTGTGATTTTCCGCTCGACTGCCTTCTGAATACTTATCCATCGTGCCTAATAGACGGCACCGAAGCGAAAATCGCTGCAAGAAATGAAAAATTCTCTTCAATTTTTCTTAAACCTTAATAAGAGGGGGGCGTTTACCACATTCGAAATCGAGTTCAGCCACTACGACGAAGCAGGCCACGAAGCGGCCCAAAAAATAATAGACCGCCGCAAATCGGATAAGGAAGAGGACGAGGATTAGAGAGGTTAGAAGGATATTCACCTTTTAAGCTGGATTATTATTCATAATGTATTTCACCATTTGGATAGTAGTGCTCTAAAAGCCCTAGAAACTTTTTGTGCTCCATGATGTTCTTTTTCCTAGTTCGACTGCTGTTCAACTTCTTAAGGATTTCAAATAATTCTTCTTTACTTCCTCTGCTAAGGTGAATGAATCTCCTACGCCAAGCTTTTGCGTCCTCTTTATTTTTATTTCTATAGATTATGTATCTATCAGGCATTGAAATAATTTCAATGAATTTTTCATATGATTCACCGAATGATGCTTCAAAAAACGCAGGATTAGGGCTGACAAGACCTCTTGTGGCGAGCAAAATGCACTGAATTCCTCTTAAATACTTCCATCGCCATTCTGGTCCGATATGTCGACGATTAATGCTATCTATAGGTATGTAACGCATCGGAAAGCCAGTTATCCTGATTCCTAATTCTCGATTCAGCTCAATGTTTACTCTTAGTCTATGATATAAACTTCTCGGTGAATCCTCAAAGTTGAAAAGGCAATAATTCGTGAACGTTCTAAATCCTACATTTTCTAATGTGTGTACCGCCTTGCGATATTTTCTTTCCATACCATCAAAATCGAAAGCCAAACGAACTGGCGACAAGCACACTGATGCAAGTAGTTTTGCGTTTTTCGAGTTAATGAGCCTGGCATCAATGCCTTGATTGAAATCGACACCACGTTTCTTTCCATTCAGTTTACTATCTTTCTCAAAGCCACATTTTTTTATCTTTGTAATAATCTCTTCAAATCGATCTATCCCAAGAATATTATTATCCAGGATGACCAAATCATGCTTTTCACCATGTAACTTTTTAATTTTGCGAACCTGACTCAACACATCACCATTAAAACCAAAAGTTGGTTCTAATTTCGGAACCGCACAAAACTTGCATTTCCTAACGCATCCCTTTGTAATACGGCAAAAATACGCGTCTTTAGGTTTATATTCAAAATCAACATCTTCAAGAATCGAGTAATCTGGCACAAAGTTGGCAATCGCTGGTGTTTTCGCACCGAGTAGTCCTGGTTTGTCTAACTGTCCCTTCACAACTGTGCAATTGATATTATCCAAAATGAAATCTGGTTTCAATGTAACTGCAGTTCCACCAACTATTAAGTCATTGCTGCACGTAACCGAATCTTTGTAATATTTAATTGTCTTTAATGTTCTTGGCAATTCCCACGTAAATAGCGAAGAAATATAGATTCTGTCCCATGTTACTGCTTTAAGATTTTCTTCTCTTCCACGAGCAAAAGCAACGCAATCACCGCGATTCTTATGAAAGGTAGAGATCTTCATCAATCCCAAAGGGGGAAACTTTGAACGATAATCTGGTTCTATCAAAAGTATCTTTTTCATTTTAATAACAGAAAGCTAACATTATGACCGCGATATTGTCAAGCATGAACGACATGGTGAAAACACATTTCTCCTATGAGCTGAGCTCTTGCTTTGGTATAATTTCAGTTCTAGAATTCTTAAATATCTCTGAAATACTTCGGAGTCTTAAAATGAAATCTATCAAAGTTCCCAACTTCACAAAGGATGATATCGGTAGTGAACTTATATCGATTCTTACAAAAGGAATATATGTTCATCCTCTTGATTCAATCAGGGAATATATCCAGAATAGCATAGATTCCAATCCATCGAAAATTGATATAAAAATAAACCCTCATTCAATCGTGATTGTTGATGATGGTGATGGTATGAATATGAAGCAATTATCTGATGCAAAGAAACTTGGGATTTCCACAAAAGATCCACGAGTGAATGTTGGTTTTCGAGGAATCGGGATTTTTAGCGCATTTCCATACTGTGATCAACTTATTTTGCTAACACAAAAGAAAAAAGGTGGATCCTTATTCTTAAAAATCGATTTTGAAAATATGAAGACTAAACTTGATGAAATTCAACAATCACGACTAACAGAATCAACAAAACATCTTAGTTTAGTTGATCTTCTCAGCGATTCAATTGAGATAGGGAATCATGCATCAGACGCTGTATCAACATCTAAAGGAACAAAGGTAATCTTAAGTGGCCTTGATCTTGAAATGCATAAATACATGAAAGACAGAAATAGATTCAATGAATATCTACAAAACACGGTACCTTTGAAATTTGATCCGACTTTTTCTTTCGAATCTAGTATCACAGAATATAATAAAGATTTTAGCGGTAAAGTTGATATTTTCATTGATGATGTTCCCCAAAATCGACCATACACAAATAAAATATTCCTTACCGAACAAGGTCTTGGACCACTTTTTTACTACGAATCCGATAATAATGTTAAATTGAATGTTTACGCATGGGCTGTTTTTAATGATTCAAAACTACCTTTCAAAGACATGAATATAAGAGGACTGCTAGTAAAATATAAGGGGTTCTCTATTGGTAATAGAGATTACCTTAGAAAATTCTCTGTTAACCATTCTAAATACATTAGAGCTACAGGCGAGATTCTAATAGAACCTCATGATGACCTTCGACCACTAGCTGGAAGAGATGATTTTGAACCCAGTCCAACATCAGTTGAGTTGAATAAAATCCTGGACAAACTCGTTAGAACCATCTGCGAGGACTCTTCTAAAGTCCATAATCATTATGTATCTTCTGAAAGGTTGGAGGATTCAAAAAATGAACTGGCGAGTATTCATGAACAAATTTCTGAATATCCTAAAACAGATGATTTGCTAATGTACAAGAATCGCATTGAAAATGCCAAAAATAAATTAAAATCCTGGAGAGATTATAAAAATGCCCTTGATGGTAGGTTTGATATCGAAACCCAGCCACACAGTGTTTATTATGTGAATATAGAAAAGAAGCTTAAGGAATTAATAAAGGTCCTTTCCAAACGAATTAAAGATCGAATACAAAAACGAAAAAAATATTCTACCCGGGATAAAGAAATATCAAGTAAAAAGATTGATGATATTGTGAAGCAAGCAGATAAAGAAATTGAAAAGGCAAAAGAAGCAATTACCTCTGATGAAATCATTGACAGTATTTTGTCGATTATGCTGCAAAATGATTATTGTGCACATGGCAAAAATGACGAGCTAATAGAAGTATTTAAATTGATTGACTCCATTCTTGAGGAAAGGTTAACACAATCTGAACTGGAATCTGTATATTCAGACATTCAAATTATTATATTAGGAGGAGAATAATATGGCTTTTGATTCACCAAACAAGCAATTCATAAGAGAGCACATAGATATAACATATATTGAAAAGGTTAAACAGGCAAATGGCAATGATGGACTGGTTTATTTGGGACTCCCAGGATTGGATATACATGATGTTTTAGCTTGGAAGGATAATTTGAAAAAGATCATCGCAATTGAATATAATGAGAACTTGGAAGATTTGAATGAAGAAGAAAAAATGAAAAAATACGGTGAGTGGGAATTGAAGTTTGAATTATATCTCCACAATCATCAGTATGAATTGTTCTTTGGGTCCGTTGAATCACTTATTTGCGAAAATGGAAAATGCATGTTTAGCAACAAACCTCTTGATATACCACCTGATCTATCATTAATTAACTTGGATTTTTGCGATACTTATTATAAGGAAAAATCATTAAGAAACGAGTCGAAGATAACAAAGATTCTAAAACGAGAAGTTATTGAAGCATTACTTATGAAGATCAGGCAATTATTATCAGGAGCAAACAAGAAAAGCCATTATATTCTTTTACTACTAACATTTAACATGGCTATCCGCAACCAACAGGCAAAGTCTGATTTTTGCGAATCCTTTAGATCAATAGTTGAATTGAGAAATAATGTTGATATAAAAGATGTTAAACATTGGCATTTAGTAGTTTGGAAAGAAATAACTAATCCTCAAAATAAAGGAAATTGTCGGTTAATTCAAGCACCTTCGATTAAATATCAAGGCGATTCACGTTCTTCTCAGATGGCTCACAGTATCTTGCTTTTAAAGTATGATGAAGAAAACTATACCCATGGGTCGATGAGCCTTAAACAGAATGTGGAGCAAATAAAAAACCAAAATTGTTTCAATCTTGGGGATGCTTCTGATACCAGCTCTATCGGTAAGTATCATCAAGAACAAATCAACGAACTCTTTTCCTTGTTTGACTGATTTTGCTTTGCCATTGAGAACAGCACCCTTTCATATCGCCCGTTATAAGTACCCTCTTGAACATACAGCCTTGTCAATTCACAAAAAAGGAAATCCCCCCCGACTACCTAAACCTCCTACCCCAGCTCAACTTCTCCCGCAAAATGTCGCCGAAGCGTTTTTCGCCCAGCCTGATTAATCTTGCCTTGGTGGCGCTTTTACGTATGTTGAACGCAATGGGGTAGTTATAACTGCACGACAACTGCCCGTCCAGCATGACCGATATTTCCGATTTGTTCGCTACCGGGCAGCGAACTTCGATTACCTTGTCGGCGGGTACAATCAGGGGGCGGCTGCTTAATGTGTGGGGGCTGATTGGGGTTATTATTAGCGCATCGAGGTCAGGCCAGAGAATCGAACCTCCGCTGGACAGCGAATACGCCGTGCTGCCGGTCGGTGTCGATACAATCAGGCCATCCGCCTCGTACGAGACAACCGGATGCCGGTCGATGAAAACCTCGATTACAACCATCCGGTGAAGTGAAATTCTGTGGAACACAATATCGTTGAACGCGACATAAGTCGCCTTGCTGCCGTTATATTCAAGTTCAGTTTCAATCATCAGGCGTTCCTCAATTTGGAAATCGCCTTTGAGCACCTTTTCCAATCCTTTCAACGCGTTTGCCAGCGGCACCTCGGTAAGGAATCCAAGCCCGCCCAGATAAACGCCAAAAACCGGAATGGCCCTTCGCGATGCCAGCCGGCTGGTTGACAGGAAAGTGCCATCCCCGCCAAGCGAGATTATCAAATCGATCCGGTTAAGTATTGAAATCTCATCAGAGTTGTGGGGATGAATCTCACATGGTTCAGGATCGGCGTGAAGGATCTCAACCTCGATATGCCTGCTTCTGAGGTACGGCAAAATAACGCCGCTCGCATCGATAGCGCGTGTGTTGTTGGGCTGGTATCTCAGAGCTATTCGCTCAATTTTTTTATCGCCTGATTTCTCTGGCATCCCTCAGCCTTTCCTGTAAGCTTGGTTTCATCATTCTATAACATTTTGCCGCTCCGGGCAAAGCAAAGGCATCAATTAAAAAAGTTGAAATCAAACACGAAGTTTGCATAATGCTATCGAAATCTTCATAATGTTACCCATTCAAACTTAATGAAACACATGGAGAATTAAAAAATGAGAACTCTGAGAATGATACTGATTGGTATTTTGGTTTTACTGATGCTGACAGGAGCGACAATCGCCACGCAGGAAAAATCGGGCGATATCCTCGATGATGCATGGACATTACGCGATGACATCCCGGTTACTCTCGACATCGACGGGATAAAATGGAGCGCGGCACTCTACCAAAATGACGTAATGCTAAGAGTGATTTTCCAGCTCGATAAATCCCCCTCCAAACCTGTGAAAACAACTCTTGAATTTGACCCTGTCTATTTCCTCATGAGAGGCATGCCGGTTGTGATTGACACGAAAACCGGAAAAGAGAAAGAGATTGGTTACAAATTCATAAACGACAAAATGATTTACAATGTGGAAGTAACAGACTACCCCAAAATCCTTGAGATGAAAGCGACATCGCGAAGGCTTGGGAATAGAGGCGAACTCACAACCGAGGATAGAATCAAACAAGCAAGGACACTAAGGCGAATCCGTCCGCAAATCGACAGCTGGTCCAAACTGGCAAGCGGACAGATTATCGCACAGAAAACACTCAAGCCGATCATCTGCCACGCCGGTTATGATATCAACGGCACAAAAACAGCGGTAATCTGGGCAAACTCAAAGAATCTTTCAGGCACATTCGAGCTGCTGGATGCCACCCGTAACAGGCAGCATCCCGCACCGCAGCCGGTTATCTATACGGGACAGTTTAAATATACCGGATTCCATATCTGGGGCGGAAACAACTACATCGCTGATTTCTCCGATTTCAAAACGCCCGGTTTATATTATCTCAGGCTCCGAGTGAACGAAACAAAAGAGGTTGTCGATTCAGAGGTTTTCCCCATCAAGAAAAATCTGTATCGCGAACTTTCAAAGAAAGCGGCGGATTGGTATTACTACCAGCGATGCGGCATGGAGATTCCGGGATTCCACAAAGCCTGCCACATGCAGGATACGGTTATCAAACTTGACGGCACGAAAGTCGATGTTACCGGCGGATGGCATGATGCCGGCGATTACGGCAAATGGATTGGACCTACCACAATCAGCATTATCGCGCTGGCAAATCTGCAGGATGAACTCGGCGATGAGTTCGTCAGCAACCGAACCGCAAAACCTGACGTCCTTGACGAAGCCGCATGGGGAGCGGAATATCTGTGCAAAGGCTATTGGGATGGCAAGTTTCACGCCGGATTCACCGCGGATTTCGAGGATGTCTGCACATGGCTCGGCGCTCCTGAAAAAGAATCGCCCAGAATTGTCACCATAGCGGAAATGCTTGAAAACAACTATTATGGCGGTTCACGCGGACCTGGAATCAGCCACATGGGCGCAGCCGCTGCAAAAGTCGGACGGCAGGTTATGCCCTATGACAAAAAACTCAGCGACCGGTGCATCTCAGTTGCAAAAGAGGTCTATGAGCTGGACAAAGCCGTCGATTTGTCAAAACCGGAATACGAGAAAAAGCAAAATTCATACCTCTGGATTCAAGCCGGACTTTTAAAGTCGGCAATCGACCTCTATCAAGTAACCAACGATGAAAAATATCAAAAAGATGCTCTTGCATTTACAGAAAATCTCCTCGCGCTTCAGGCTGAGGATGGCAGTTTCTATTTCGATGAAGCAAGAACATCGGATAAGTATGTCGAATGCCGATTCCACATGCTCGCACTGTATGATTTCTTCAAGCAGAATCCAGACAGCAGTCTGAACGTTAAAATAAAACAGGCTTTCAAACGCTGGGCTGACCTCACTATGAATTTCACAAACATGAATAATTTCGGACTGGTTGGCGGCGTGAATAAAGACGGCAAACTGCTGAATATGAGATACGAGCATGGCAACAGACGTATCAGCGCATTCGCATGGGGACTGGCAACAGCTGCAATCCTGTGCGATGAACCCAAATATCTCGAAGCTGCGGAACATCAAATCCAGTGGATTACCGGATTCAATGCACCCGATATTTCAATGATGGCTGGAGTCGGATTCGGTCCCGGATGTTTCCATCACCGCTACTGTTTCATGGAAAGCTGCGTGGATGGCATCGTACCCGGCGGAATACTAAACGGAATCAAATGTGGAACCGGCGAGCCATTCTATCTTGGCGATACTGACACTAAAAACATTGTGCTTGCCGATGTCCCTGTGGACTATCCGATAATCGACTGCGATGTCCGCGGATGGACTTACGTCTATTCCAGCAACGAATACTGGGCGCGAAACAGCGCATGGTTCGTACTGGGCACAACACAGATTGAAAAAGCAATGCGGAGATTGAATCCCTAAATCCGCGATTACATTTAATGTCATTCCAGACATTCAATAGCCATTATAGGCGTTCAATGGCATTCCGGGATTGCATTTTATGTCATTCCGGGCTTGACCCGGAATCCATCCCATTACCGGAAAAAGATGGATTCTGAATCAAGTTCAGAATGACAATATATCATCATTGCATTTAATGTCATTCCGGGCTTGACCCGGAATCCATCTTAAGGAGAGTAAACCATGAAATTCACAACAATCACCAAAACTCTGATGCTCGCCCTCCTGCTTGTTTTATGCATCAACCAAACAGGCGCTGCACAAGCATCAATTCAACCGAAAGCCGATGAAATTCGCGGTGTCTGGATGTCTTCCTCATCGTTCGACAGCGACACAGACAAAGGGCTGGCAGGAATCAGGAAAATGCTCGATACTCTCGATTCAATCGGAATCAATAACCTCTACTGTTTCTCCATTCTGAAATGCCAGCACAACAAGGATTATGATTTCCTGCAGGTTTTGATTGATGAGGCTCACTCAAGAAACATGAAAGTCCATGCAATCTGTTGCCCCGATAACATGTTCCCGGAATGGCAGGAACAATTGGACGAGCATCCCGAATGGATTATGAAAAACATGAACGAGGATAATATCTGGCTGAATTTCCCTGCCGAAGGTGCAAAGGAACTCGCGCTGAGTAAAATTACGGAAGCGCTGGAGTATGACGTTGACGGCATCCAACTCGATGGAATCCGCTACCAGACTCACCAGGGATACAGTTACGATGATGTTACTCTGAAGGAGTTCAAGGATGAATTCGGCAAAGACCCGATGGAATTGAGATGGCTCAACAGCGGAAGTGTTATCTGGTGCGAGTGGTGCAGATGGAACGCGGATCGTGTAACAAGTTATGTCCGCGATGTCAAAGCCACCATCAAAAAGTCCGGCAAGGATATTCCACTGTCTGTCGCGGTTTTTCCCGATCACGAATCGGCAAAACTTCTAATTGGGCAGGATTGGCAGGCATGGGTTGATGAGGGAATCGTCGATATGATTTGCCCCATGCTGTACACAAAAAATCCTAACGTTTTCCGTAAATATACTCAAGCCGCTATGGATGTTGGCAAAGGCAAATGTCTCGTTACCGCCGGAATTCAAATCAAAGGCCATAGCCATAGCACACCTGATGAAGTTGTAGAACAGGTCGCCATATCGAGAGAGGAAAACGCGGACGGAATCGTGTTTTTCTTCGCGACGCATATAACCGACGAATTTCTCGAAGCATTAAGAGAAAGCGTTTTCAAAGAATAAGCTTTTATATTATTCTCGTAGCGCTGATGTCCCCGGGGCTGTTGAAAAAGGTTATTTCGACCGTAACCCGGTCATGCCGTCCCGAATAAAATCAACAATTACCTATTAGGTGAATCAGGCATGCCGGGGTTCCGCGTAAATAGCCACCTCCCCGGCATGCCTAATATACATTATAGAAAATTGTCAACTGGGCACGGGACGGCATGACCGGGTTACATTAAAACCTATCCTTTTTCAACAGCCCCGTCCCATCGGCTGTGTCATCGACGTCTCGTCGATATAATAAAAAAAGCGAAACGGGACGTTTCGGACACAGCCGATGGGACATCAGCGCTACGAGCTATCTGGAGAATTCATCATGAAAATCAAATGCCTATTCATACTAGCCCTATTCTGCTGCCTCGCGATTACTACCAGCGTTTCAGCTGATGAAAAAAGCGATTGGCAGCCCATCACAATAAAAGTCAACGATGTCGCAGGGCAATACAACTGGAGCATCAACTGGGATATCTCTTTCCACTATAAAAAATTCGACAAAATCAACGCCGATGGCAACGGCGTGTTTATCAACAGGCAGATAGATAAAAACTCATATCTGCCATCCAAACCTCTCATAACCGGAAACTCAAAGGGCATCGATGAATTCCCAAACGGCGCGAATGTCTCAATGGCGTCCATGCCGGAGAGCAAGAGAATCCCGGGCAGCGGCGGCGAGATTTACAATGAAAACGATGGCAAAACCGCTCATCAAAGAGACTGGGACGCGCTGGTAATAACCAGAGATATGATATTCAGGGAAAATGGTGTAACTGATGAAACGCCAATCATGGACAAGGTTAAGCTTATAGCTGACTGGGCGCATTATGTTAATAAAGGCGGACCTGTTTATGAATCGAAGCATCCGGTCGATCTAATTTTCCACCGCTCTTTCTGTGTCGGACGAGCGAACGGATTTGTCGGAATGATGCACACAATTGGACTTCCAGCACGAACTGTCAACATGAACGGACATTCGGTCGGGGAAGTATTAATAGATGGCAAATGGTATTATGTGGAAAATATCAGCACAAGAAAATCTGATACAAGAGAAACCGCTACGCTTATGCCGTGCTCGCTTATGGAATTCTACGGAAATCCGTTTAAATATAAGGAGTACACATCGGAATCGCATCTGGAATCGCCGTATTTCAAATCAGAGGATTTGCACAATGGCAGGGGAAACTGGCAGCTTGGGGGATGGTGGTACTGGCATTTCATCCAGTGCGCAAAAGGCGATGACATGATGATGCGCAACACGATGAAAAACGGCAGTGGAATCGCAGTTACTCTAAACGGCGCAAACAGTGCCGCGCTTTATCCAAACGCTGAAAACTATTACTATAAAGTTATCAAAGGCAATCCGCCTGTCATGACAAACTACCAGAAAGAAACCTGGTACAGAGCGGGACACAGAGTCCTGCAGGGCGACTGGATTCGCAAAAAATTCTACATTGGAAATCTCGACGATAAAGAAAATCCGGTTGAGAAAATAACATCCCGACTATACCTCATGGGCGGTGAAACTCAGTCATTCGCAATCCCGCCGGTTATTTTCCCGGACGACGCTGAATGGACTCTGAAAATCAACGGGAAAGAATACAAACTCAAGGATTGCACCAACGACTGGCAACTGGTGAAGGAATTCGAGCCTGACGCGATGATGCCCGTTATTTATTTCGAATTCCAACTCAACAAAGAGGATTTAAAGCAAAACGATTACAACATTTTCGAATTCGGAAGCGCTCCGTGTGAAAATTACCGCCAGCAGCATATTCACGTCATGATATATCCTGAGCCGATGCTGCCATATTTCAAGCCATACAAGCAGTTCGACAACACGCGAAAACAAACAGAATGGCGCATTATCACCGACCAGAAATGGGACTGGTTACAGATTAGCGAGTACGCCTGGTAAACGAAAATTCCCAAATTAACATTGATTAAACAATGCGATATCTGCATAATGCTATCTGAAATCAGTACAATGCTTTAGCATGGTACTCATTCGATATTTAACTAACACCGGGTGCCGCCCACACATCACGTCTTTTTGTGATTTGTGGGTGAAATGCGTAACTTAGCAACGTGTCACCCATAAAACCGAGACGGTTGTATGGGCGGCACCCAACGTTTTATATTAGATTGGCGGTTTTTCCGACACACTCGAAAGCGGGAATCCATTTAAAAATGAGAGATGCCAACTCTTCTATAAAAAGAAAAATGGATTCCCGCTTTCGCGGGAATGACGGAACATCATCTTTAGCAGATGACCTTTAGCATGTTGCTTTCGAAATTTAATTTGTAAGACTAAAACATCAGGAGATTCAAAATGAAAGTTCTCAGGTTTGTAACAATTACAGCATTATTATTCGCATTTCTGACAAGCGCTGGACTTGCACAGGACAAAACATTCAGTGACTTTTTCGACGAGGATGAAGGCTGGATACTTCGCGATGATATTCCCGTTTCACTTGGAATAAAGGGAACATCATGGGAAGTCGCAGCGTACCAAAACGACGTGAAATTAAGAATCATCTTCCAAATGGACGCTCCCTCCTCCAAAACCATAAAAACACAACTCAAATTCGACCCGATTTATTTCCTCATTAAAGGTATGCCGATTTTGATTGATACAGCCACCGGCAAGAAGAAGGAAGTCGATTATGAATACGCGCAGGAAACCATGACTTTGGATGTTGAGGTCGCCAGTCATCCGAAAATACTGGAATTTCATGTAACATCGCGAAAACTAAGAAACCGCAGCGAACTCTCAATGGATGACAAGATGAAACAGGCGCGGACGATTCGACGAATCCGCCAACAAATCGACACTTGGTCCGAACTTGCCGACGGACAGATAATCGCGCAGAAAACACTCAAGCCGATAATCTGCCACGCCGGATACGATGTTAAAAGCGTAAAAACCGCTGTAGTATGGGCTAACAACTCAAAACTGACAGGGCATTTTGAACTGATAGATTCACTCCACAACAGGCAGCATCCCTTTCCACAACCTGTTGTTTACAAAGGAAAACTAAAGAAAACCGGATTCCATATCTGGGGCGGCAATAACTACATCGCGGATTTCTCCGATTTCAAAACACCCGGCCTATACAGAGTCCGGCTGATTATCGATGAAACCAAAGAGGTTGTCGATTCACACACGTTCCCAATCAGAAAAGACCATTATCTCGAACTGACAAAAAAAGCCGCGCGATGGTTCCGCTATCAACGATGCGGAACTGAGGTTCCCGGATTCCACAAAGCCTGCCATACCGGCGATACAATCGTCAAACTGGACGGCACCCGTGTCGATGTCGCTGGCGGATGGCACGATGCCGGCGATTACGGTAAATGGATCTGGGGCGGAACTATGGGAATAAACGCCCTTACAACTTTCCAGGATGAATTCGGCGATATTCTCGATGAGCAACTCGACGGTATGCCTCGATTTATAAACGAAGCCGCATGGGAAGCCGATTATTTCTGCAGATCATACTGGGATGGCGGATTTCATGCCAGTTTCACACCCGATTTCGAGGATGTCTGCACATGGCTTGCAACCCCTGAAAATGAAGCGCCGCGTGTGGTGTATGAATCCGACTGCGTTAAATACAACTACGGAATCACTAAAGAAGCCGCAATCGGCACAACAGGCGCGCTGCTCGCAAGGATAGGAAGACAGCTAATGCCATACAACAAAAATCTTTCTGATAAATGTATCGAAGTCGCGATGGATACCTACGAACGCTCCAGTAAAATACTTGCAGACAACCCGGATTTGTATTACACACAATCAGGACTTCTGCTCAACAATCTGGAATTATACGAAATCACAGGAGAAAGGAAATATTTCACCGATGCTGAAGCCAGAGTCAAAGCGATTATTGATCTTCAGCTCGATGATGGCAGTTTCTACACAGACTCGTTAAAAGAGAAAACAACCTTGCGTCCCGGATATCACATGCCGGCACTGTATGAATTCGCCAATCGATATCCCAAAAGCGAACTTACACCGGAAATCGCAGATTGTTTTGCCGCATGGGCTGACAACATGATGCAGTACGCCTACCTCTCACCATTCGGACAAGTCGGAGGAAAACTGGATGACGGTACGATTAGAAACATAGTCCCCGACACAAACAACGGAAGATTCGGCGAAACCGCATTCGGACTCGCAACAGCAGGCCGTCTCTGCAAAAATCTTGAATATCTCGAAGCTGCGGAATATCAGCTGCAATGGATTCTCGGATTCAATCCCGCCGATGTCTCAATGATGGCTGATGTCGGACAAGGCCCGAATTGCTATCACACTCGATACTGTTTCATGAAAGGCTGTGAGGATGGCATCGTTCCCGGCGGAATTACTCTTGGAATCTATTCAGGCAAAGGCGAACTCCTTGAACTCGGCGATCTGGACACCAAGCAATGGGTAGTCGCGGATGTCCCTATCGACTATCCGGTAATCGACACCGATGTCTGGGGCTGGACATACGCATACCGAACCAGCGAATACGCCCTCGCAAAAGGCTCATCATTCATGAGAGCGGCATGCCAGATAATCAAGGGCTACGAAGAACTGAAATAGGAAAAGAAAGTTAGTAGGTTAGTAAGTTAGCAGGTTAGCAAGTAAAAAAACAACACTCACCGGGAGCTTCGGCATCCTTGCCGGAAAGTAGGGGGCTTCAGCGCCTTTACGGCAAGGTTGCCGAAGCTCCTGGGCAGAAAAATCGTAACCCGGTCATGCCGTCCCGAACAAAATCATCAATTTTCTATAAGGTGAATCAGGCATGCCGGGGAAATTAAGGTGAACTCATGATACCAGACATAACAAAACCATACGGCGACAAAATAATCCGCAAGCTAAGCGATATCAAATCGCTATTCGCCGACCAAAAAGCGGTCGAGGAAATCCTCTCAAAAAACGACCCCGTCATCTACGAGGTCTACGCCCTCCCCGTGCCATCCGATAGCGATAATCTCATCATCGGCACGACTATTCTATTTCCCGGAAGAGTAGGCAACGAATTCTATTTCACAAAAGGGCATTTCCATAACGCTCCTGATGCAGCCGAATCAATCATGGGGCTTGAGGGAAAAGGCCTTGCGCTCATTCAGGACAGAAGCGACAAATTCGAATCACACGAATTAACTCCCAACAGCCATGTATATTCACCACCGGGATTCGGCCACAGAGTCGTGAATGTATCAGATACAAATCTGGTGTTCCTGTCAATCTGCCGAGCGGATGTCGGCCACGATTACGAAACCATCATGAAAGACAATTTCGCGCGTAAAGTTGTGGCAACGGATGAAAACCTGTATAATTACGAATTAATTTAAGAAGTCTTGCATTTGATAAAAAGTCGTTAATCCAAATAAATTCGTGACTTTCGGGTCACCATAAAAAGGACTTGTGATGCAGTACAAAGCATTTACAGGAATACTCGCAATCGGGATTCTACTCCTGATTTGCCTTCACCCCGCGCAGCTTGTTGCTAAAGAAAGCTCTAAGAATATTAAAACTTCTGTCATTTCAATGCGTCAGCATCAAAGCGTATCACACAACGAAGCGCGAGCGTTGTGGATATCAACCCGACAATTCTCAAAAGAGAAAGAAAAAGCGCAAATTGAGATGCAGGAGCTTTTCATTAAATATGCGCAAATCGGAATCACAGACCTCTTCGCTTTTTCAGTGCTGAAATGGCAGCACAAGATGGACTGGGATTTCCTTGATGTCTTGCTCAAAGAAGCTCACGCGAAAAACATCAAAGTCCATCCATGCATCTGCCCAAGCCACATTTATCCCGGATGGGAAAAAACAGTCGAGGAGCATCCCGAATGGTTGATGAAAACCATAAAGGAAATAAGCCCAAAACTGAATTTAGCAATCAAGGATGTTCGCGATTTCATTATCGCTGAAATCGCAACCGCTTATGAATATGACATCGACGGCATCCAGCTGGATGGCATCCGTTTCCAGACCAGCCAGGGATTCAGCTATGATGACGCCACTATTAACGCTTTCAAAAAAGAATACGGCGTAACTCCTCTCGAACTGAGATGGCATAACTGCGGAAGTTCAGAATGGTGCGAATGGCTTAGATGGAACGCGAATCATGTAACCACTCTTGTTAGAGGAATCAAGGATTCAATCAAAAAATCAGGAAAAGACATCCCACTATCGGCTGCGGTTTTTCCCGACCACGAATCGGCGAAACTCCTTATCGGACAGGACTGGAAGGGCTGGGTCGATGAGGGAATCATCGACATCATCTGCCCGATGATTTACACAAGCAACCACGACGTTTTTAGAAAATACACTAATCGCGCTGTTGAAGTCGCTAAAGGCAAATGCCTTGTTTATCCCGGGATAGCGGTCAGCACATCACATAACAAGAATACTCCTGAAGAACTTGAGCAACAGATAATCATCTCAAGAGAGGAAAACGCTGATGGCGTTGTCTTCTTCTCCGGCTCAAGTTTCAGTGACACATATATAGATAAACTTAATTCATGTGTATTTAAAAAATAAAAGCGAGGGTAAAAGTTAAATGTTGCACGGAATAGACGTATTCATTGTAATTGCCTTCATTGTAGGCATCTTCGCTGTCGGCGTATATTTCCGTAAATACGTCCGCACATCGGAGGATTTCTTCCTTGCCGGCAGGAATCTGACATGGTGGATAATCGGAATGTCGATTATCGGCACGAACATCGGCTCATACGACTATGTCGGAGGCGCCGGCGCCGCGTACGGTGTCGGTATCGCGCAGGCGAACTACGAGTGGATCGGCGCGATTCCCGCGATGGTTATTTCTGCTCTGATATTCGTTCCTTACTACTGGAGAGCCGGTGTTTACACTGTGCCTGAATATCTGGGCAAACGTTACAGCCAGCCGGTCAGAACAATTGAGGCTCTATTGTGGGGTTGCTTCCTCATCGCATGCCTGTCAATCTTCTTCTGGGCCAGCGGTGTAATGATTGAAACCTACCTCGGCTGGAGTATCTGGACTGGAATCATAGTCACTGCGGTTGTCGTTGGATTCTACACAGTCAGCGGAGGCTTGACAGCGGTCGCAATGACCGATGTCATCCAATTAGTAATAATGCTGGTTGGTGGAGTCGCGATTGCCATTATTGGATTCGATTTAGTGGATGGCTGGGGAGGATTGGTTGCTAAAATCCAACCTGAACATCCTGACCACTTCAAATTGTTCTTGCCATTAGATAACCCGGACTATCCGTGGCTGGGGATGATATTCGGCCTCGCGCTTGTACTGTCGCCTGCATGGTGGTGCTGCCATCAGGCGATTATCCAAAGAACTCTCGGCGCGAAATCCGAATGGGATGCCAAAGCTGGAATGTTAAGCGCGGCTTTCCTTAAAACAATGGTTCCCCTTCTCTATGTTCTTCCCGGCCTCTTCGTTCTCGCGCTTTGCACAGAAGGACTTGAAAACAAAGACCAGGCACTTCCCTGGGCGGTCAAGAACCTGCTGCCAGTCGGACTCTCAGGCTTGATATTCGCCGCGTTTATCGCCGCCGTCTATTCAAGCATCGACTCAACGCTCAACTCGGCGGTTACAATCTGGTCGAGAGACATATACCAAAACTTCTTTAAAAAGGACGCATCCGACAAGCACTATCTGAATTTCGGCAGATGGCTTACGGTGGTTTTCATTCTTATCGCCGTTCCGCTTGCGCCAATTACAGAGAAGTTCGGAATTTACATGGCGATGCAGAAAATTCTTACCATCTTCCAGGGCGCGACTCTGGCAACTGTCCTTCTCGGCATTATGTGGGCAAGATCAACTCCCTGGGGCGGACTCGCGGGATTAGTCCTCGGTGTGGTTTGTTCAGTTTCTCTAACAGCGACAGGAATGAATTTCCTCTATGTCGCATGGTGGTCGTTCGTTATGGCGATTATCATTAATGTGTTAGTAAGCCTGTGCACAAAGCCGAAGCCTATCGAGGAACTCACCGGACTGGTTTACGGCCTTGTCATGAAAAACGAGAATATCCAGAAAAATCTCTCAGACAGAGCAGAGGGAGGCGAGTGATATGATTGAAAGTTTAAAATCAATACCAATCGGCACGGTTAAAATAATCGGAGCAATCTTCTTTTTAATCGTGATGTTTTGGGCGGTAACTCGTCCAAAAGCCTATATTTTCAGGGGAGCGCCTGACCAAAGCGCATGGCGCGACCTCAGAATATGGGCCGTTATCGTGCTGTTAGTCCAGATATACCTTTACATGAAATTCTAATCGTGCCATTTTTAACTCTTAAAATGAGGAAATACAATGGAAAATAAAGATGAACAAAAATCTGTCGCGAATCCCCTTCAAGTGATGGGCATATTCTGGGTCACCTTTGGAGCAATCGTGGCGATATCAGCATATGCGCCGGAAGAACCGCTGGGCAAACTGGTAAACCTGCTTTCAGGGCTTATCCTGATAATTGTCGGTGTGTTTGCTCTTATGAAAGGACGAAGGAAAAAAGAGATTCCCGGCGGGTCAGACTGATTGTGAGATTCGTTACGCCATCTGTTGACAGGGAAACTGCTTTTAAGAATCTCACACGAAAGCGAAAACGGCTGTTTGCCGCTTCATATATGCAAACGCCGCTGAAAGTTGAACTAATCAATTTTCCGCATTACATATTCACACTGACTATCTCAGTTGAATCAGGCAATAAGGAAATAGATGTTGCGGCCGACGGTATCGTCGGCCTTTTTTCTTTCCTGAAAATCGAGGAACTCACACTTGATGATAAATCCGAGTATCCAACATTCGCATGGAAACTGTCCACCGAACAGGCAAAGGAAAAAGTCATCGATGAATACAGATGGATATTAATCAAACACGGAATCCACAACAGGAAACTGCCGAAGATAATAGGCATCAAAGACAGCAAACTATGCTATCCGTTCTGGGTCGGTTACTATCCAAGAGGCGACGGCTTTGATTTCAACGCCATCGACGCCGTATCCGCCGCTTCAATCGGAATGAAAATGCGACGCTCATTTTTAGTAGCTTTCGCCCAGGACAAAACGTTTGCAACATAGATTAGATTGTAGCCCGGTTTCTCATTAACCGGGAAAACATGGGTGAGGTCATTCTTACAACCCAAGAATTTCATCCCGGCTGATTAACACGCTTTCAGGTAGGTCCAAAGTGCCGTTTAACAGTTTTGTTGTTGAATAGTAATATACTTTACCCGTCAGTCGGTCCCAGTTTTCATCTGCGTTAAGCACGGAACCAGAACCTACAGGGGAAATAATTTTTTTATTACTTGCTCCTTCCAACCCCCTGTCTTTGAAACGTTTTTCCAAAAGTTCCCTTGTAACCTCAAAAAATTTAACAGGCTTGTTGTCAAGATAGGCTAATCCACATTCCACAAAACATGGAATCTCACGGTCAGCTGAAATAAAATGCGGCGCCATGTTTTCCTCAATCCAGTAATAATTACCCACCAATGCCTCTTCAATAGACGCAGGCGCATTGCCAACTCTCCAGTATTCACCCCTGAAAAAAGCGCCCCAGCAAATATTCCGCATAACCTGGAAAAAATCATTCTCGTCAACTCTATCCGGGTTTATCTCCTGATCATAATAATAATTAATCATATCAGGAGATACCTCCGGATTTGGATACTTATATATGATGTAATCATCTATTTCATAGAATACAATTTCAAAATATGCCTCATCATCAGATGCACGTACATACGCGATTTTGCCAATATCCGACTGGCATGGTTCCAACTTGTCGGAAACAGGTTTAAGCGGTTCTCCGTTCAAGGGATTTGAGGGCCAGATAAAACATAACCCTGAATATAAGAATTCTTTTAAATCATAAGGATAACGCCCATTAATATAATGGAATTGGAGCAATGGGGCAATAAAAGCGCCAGAACCGACGGGGCTGAGAATACCACCGGGAAAATCTTTGTCTATCTCTTTGGCAACCTTTGATGAACGCAAACTGTATGGAGTTTGATCAAACGATAAATCTCTTACATTGTCATTGTTATTGATGTTCAGATTATCTTGTATTGTGTTCGGTTCTTTATCCTTGCTTGAATTCCCGCATCCTGTCATCGCAATAGTAAAAAACACAAGAATGAAAATCATTGTGATTTTTGAAAGTATTTTCATTTTTTTACTCCTTGATATCCAGTAAATTAATCGACTATATTTCATATAGCTCAAAATATTTTTTTCACTAGAGCAAATTACAATTCCGACATTTCTCTTCATCAAGTGAATGAAGTACAACGCTGGGTTCACCATCGCATATACCAAAACAATCCAATAATGAGTTCCCTGCTAATATTGCCCGTCCAGGATGCGACCATACAATACCATACCCACGAAATTCCAAAGGATAAACATCGCCTCAAACTTCACGCAGACCTTATCATTCAGATTGTAGCCTGGGAATCCATTTCCCAGGTTTTGCGTAGATTAGATTGTAGCCCGGTTTCTTGCAAAACTGTCTCAGAATATAAATAGTTCGTCATTCCGACATTCGCGAAGCGAAAGGTCGGAATGGCGTTTTTCCTGCTATTTAGAGGTTTTGAGACAACTTCACAAGAAACCATACTACTTGCTTTTACAAAACTTCCATTTGTGCTTTTCTCATGCAATCGGTAAAATGAGTCCGTAATTAACCAAGCCTTGATCTTTTCGGAGGAATCATGCAATTTTTAGTACTGGGAATAATAGCTATTTTTGTCGGAATTTATTTCGTTAGCAAGAAACTTATTTTCTTAAGCAGTGGACAAGTGATGCAGTCAACGGGACCCGGTTCAATCCTGATTGTGGTCGGAGTGCTCTTAATCGCGGGGTCAGGCCTCAGGGTTGTGGATGCCGGTTATGTCGGAGTGGAAAAACTATTCGGAAAAGTCACCCCAACCCCTCTTAAAGAGGGCTTACACTTAATCAACCCGCTGAAAAATGTAGTGCCGATGACGATACGAACCGAGGAGTACACAATGAGCGGCACCTCCGGTGAGGGGCAGGTTCGAGGAGATGACTCTATCAAAGTGCTGACATCCGACGGCCTGACTGTTACGCTTGAAGTAACAGTCTGGTTCAAGATTGACCCGAAAGAGGCTCCTCGAATTTACAGGGAGCTGGGTGAAGGTTATGTGGCGAAAATCATTCGCCCAACTGTACGTACCGCGCTCAGGGATGCCGCGGCAAAGCATACATCATCAGCGATTTACTCATCGGAAAAAAGAGAGATCTTTGTTGAGGATGTTGAACAAGAGATTGAACCGTCATTCCAGAAATATGGAATCATCCTTGAAAATACCCTTTTAAGGAATGTTGCGCTTCCGCTGATGGTTGCTACCGCTATCGAAAAAAAATTGAAAGCCGATCAGGAACAGCAGGAGATGGATTTTGTCCTGCAGAAGGAAACCAAGGAGGCGGAAAGAAAACGCATTGAAGCGAAAGGAATTGCTGATGCCAACCGTGAAATCGCGGACAGTATTGGAGGCCCCTACGGCCTGTTAATCCAGCAGTGGATTAAAGAAGTAGTAGCAAATGAAAAAACCCAGATAATCTATGTTTCCTCGGAAAGCAGCGGCCTTCCGGTACTCGAAGCCGGTCGATTCCTTGATAACAAGTAGTCGCTCTTGAATAGAATTATAAGCTGATAAACCCTCTTTCTCCCCTCTCCTGATGCAGGAGAGGGGCCGGGGGTGAGGCCATTATTACAATCATACAACTTCACCATTTACCAACGAAAAACCATATCTCGTAAGCAATACGCCCTCATTCCGTAACAAATCAACAACCGCTTTACGGCAGTTTGCAACAGCTTGTATTTCAGATATCCGGCTTGCGAGAAGGTCGCGTTGTGCCTGAGCGACAAGCAGCGATGTCGATTTCCCTACGCGATACTTCTCCGTTTCCGCCCGCAATTTCGCCTCCTGCAGTTTGCGGGATGCCGCTGTTGCGACAATCTGTTCGGTAGTGCGGTTAAGTTCAATCCACGCGACACTAACATCCATTTTAGCAAGTTGCTCAAGATTGTTCATCGCCTCTCTGGATTGCTCCTCGCTTATTAAAGACTGCCTGTGCCGTTCCCGTGAATTCCTGTTGCCAATATCCTGCGTATATTGAATCCCGACTTGTATTTCATTCCCGCTGTTGCCTATATCCCCTATTGACTGGTTGAACGAATCAGCATAACCGGTCATTCCAAGCGTAACAAAAAAATTCATGTTGGGAAGCAATCCATTTTTTGTTGTTAATACATCAAGTTCATTTCGCTGTAACTGCAATTCAGCCTGATTCAAATCCGGCCTATTGAGTAACGCAATATTAATATGCGAATCCATTTCACCTGTTTCAAATTCAGGGATAACAAATTCATCCTTAATAACAATATCCTGCTTAATAAAATCAGCATTCGGCGGATTCAACAGGCGCATTAATTTAATTCGTGTTTTTTCAATATTGCTTCGAGCGTTTATTAAAGCTTCATTGCGCAATGCCACTTCCGCCTCTGATGTAATAAGCTCCATCTCGGCAAGCTTGCCGACATCGACCATAGTCCGGGTTTCATCAAACTGTCGCTGGGCTAGATTCAGGGATTCCTCATAGATTGCAAGCTGCCTGACAGCGAGAGCATAATCCCAATATGCTGATTCAACCTGGCTGATTAGTGTTTCGGCATAGCCCTGAAGCTCATAAATCGACGATTTCGCACTCAACTGCGCCTTGCGCAATCCCGCAAGATTTACTGAGTAACCCGCACCCTTAAAAATTGGCTGGGATAATGTCAGGCTAACACGCGCAGAATAGCTGTTATCGCTGGCTGTTCCCCCGTTTCTGTTTGATGACAGCCCAAGGCTTATATCTCCTCCCGATAACAGCAGTTTTGAAATTCCAAAACTCAAATCAGATCGAGTGCTTTTCGACCCGGAATCATCCTTGTCCCGCGATGTTGACACCGAACTCGACAATCCAACATCAAACGCCGACCGTTCCAGCTGCTCCGAACTCTCACGCAATTCCGGTTTAAGGAGTTCAATCTTGAACGCGCTGTTGTTCTCAAAAGCCATCAGTATTGCCTCTTCAACGGTCAGTTCCAACGGCTTGTTGCCGTTATCAGCATAAACCGGATTTGAGAGCAACAGAATCAAGCAGCACAAAAGGGAAATGCTGAGAGAGTATAAATTATATTTTGTTAAGCGCATCTTTTTGTCCTTCCTGCATTTTAAGTTCAGACCTAAATACCGTATTGCTTTAATCAAACCTCACCCCCTAGCCCCCTCTCCTGCATCAGGAGAGGGGGAACAGAAAAGCACTATGCTTTCTCCCCTCGCCGGATGCAGGAGAGGGGTCAGGGGTGAGGTCATATAGTAAGCCCTATTCATAATAGAGAGATTCCACCGGATCAAGCAACGCTGCACGGCGAGCCGGATAGTAACCAAAAAATATCCCAACCGCGACAGAGAAAGATAAAGCCAGCATAACTCCTGTCAGTTCGACAACTGTTTGGAACTGGGTTGCGTTACCTATAATTCTCGATGCTTCAAATCCGACTACCACCCCGATTATGCCGCCGATACCGCTCATGATTATTGCTTCAATAAGAAATTGGCGAAGTATATCCCTGTCTTTTGCGCCTATCGCCTTACGTATTCCTATCTCCCTTGTTCTTTCAGTTACAGTAACAAGCATGATATTCATTATTCCAATACCGCCAACGAGCAGTGATATGCTTGCGATGCTTCCCAGCAGTATTGCAAATGTACGGTTGGTTTCACTTGCCATCTCGATGTAATCAGCCTGATTGCGGATATAGAAATCATCCTCCTGCCCGGGAGCAATTTTATGGCGTTTTTTCAACACAACTGCAGCCGCTTTTTCAACTTCCATAAGCGCGTCGCTGTTGCTTACCTGAACATTAATCTCACGCAGTGAATCAAAACCGAAAACGATTTTCATTGCGGTTGTATATGGGATTAACACCTGATTATCCGGATTATACCAGCCCATATCACCTTTTGATTTCAAAACGCCGACAACACGGAATTTGATTCCCTGGAGTTTAATCGTTTCGCCAATGGGATCTTCAGGCAGTTCAAGATCTTCAACGGTTTGAGGTCCCAGAACAGCTACACGTGATGTACTATTTATTTCTGCCTCGGAGAAGAATCTTCCCTTTTCCAGATGGTAATCTCTAATCGTTTGATATGTAATCGCAGTTCCAATTACATTAACACGCGAATTATTATTGAAATATTTCACTTGCGTATTACTGGAGACCACCGGTGCAACCTGTTCAATGGCATCCACTTCGTTAAGCAGCGCTTTAGCATCATCAACAGTCAAATTCTGGCGTGTTCCACTCATAACACCGCGCGACCCAAGCTGCCCGGGCCTTACAACAAGCAGATTGGTTCCCATTGCCGTTATCCTGTCCATCATTTCGCGTTTCGCGCCTGTCGCAATCGCCAGCATCGATATTACCGCTCCAACACCGATAATTATTCCGAGCATCGCGAGAAACGACCTGAGCTTGTTGGCGGCTAATCCCTTAAGCGCCATTTTAATTGTTGTCATCAGAATCATCCGTGATGTTTCCCCCCGTTTCGCTCATCGCTGATAATGCGGCCATCCATCATGCGGATAACCCGCTTGCATCGCGCGGCGACATCATCATCATGAGTTACAACCAAAACAGTCAATCCTTCATCATTTAGTTTGACAAAAAGATCCAGAATCTCCCTGCTGGTTTTACTGTCCAGATTTCCGGTTGGCTCATCAGCAAGTAGAATGGACGGTTTCGTGACCAGCGCTCGCGCTATCGAAACGCGCTGTTTCTCGCCGCCTGAAAGCTGATTCGGCTCATGATTCATCCTTTCAAAAAGTCCAACACTCCTGAGAGATTCAATTGCACGGGCTTTGGCATCATCGACACCCGCATACAACAGCGGCAGTTCAACATTTTCCAGCGATGACATACGGGCTATCAGGTTAAACGATTGAAAGACAAATCCAATGCGGCGATTTCTCGTTTCCGCCAATTGATCCTTGGACAGATTGGACACATCAACATCAGTGAGGAAATACTTCCCCGAATCCGGTTTCCCAAGGCAACCGATTATATTCATCAGCGTAGTCTTGCCGCTGCCTGACGTTCCTGTTACCGCGACCATATCCCCCTCGTCAACACTAAAGGTTACGCCGTCAAGCGCCTTAACAACGCTGTCGCCCACTTTGAAAATCTTTGCAATGTTCTCGGTTTTTATGATCATCAGTGGCGACCCAATCCTCCCGAAGGTCTGCTCCTGTTTCGTTCTTCTAATCGCTTGCGCCATGCGCTTTCGTACTCCATCTCATTTATTGCTACCGTTTCGCCCTCCTGCAAACCTTTAACGATTTCAATAATCTCACCATCTGTTATTCCCACCTCAACATTTCGGATTTCCACACTGCCATCATCCATGATTACTGACACTGACGGCATTCCCTCTTCTCTGGATACAGCGCCCAAAGGAATCGTGAGTGCATCATTAGCTTCAGCCATTAAAATTTCCACATCCGCTGTCATTTCAGGTTTCAAGAGAGATTTATTTTTACTTAGCAGTTCGATTCTGACTTCGAATGTAATTACATTTGATTGATTAATGCCTTTTTGCGCGATTCGATCCACAACGCCTTTGAACTGCTTTCCAATAAAGGCATCAGCGGAAACATTCACAGTCTGCCCCTGTTCGATTCTGCCTATATCGCTTTCATCAACGTATGCCAGCACGAACAGTCGCGATAAATCAGACAATGTCAGAATCGTGGTTCCGCCACCGACATTGCTGATACCTGACGAGATAATCTGGCCAATCTGAACCGGCCTGTCAGTAACAATGCCATCAATGGGAGCGTAAACTTTCGTGTCTTTCAATCTCTGTTCAATAGTGGAAAGATTAATCCGCGCGGATTCAACATCCGATTCAGCCAGGCTCAAATCCTGACGTTTCAATTCCAGCGCGGCTTTATCTGTTTTCAGTTCCTCTAATCTAATCGTGGCATTGGTTAAATCAGCTTCCGCTTTTTGCGCAGCGGTTTCAGCGGTTTCGTATTCCTCCTGGCTCGCCAGCTTCTGCTCGTAAAGCTGTTTCACTCTGTCAGCTTTTGCCAGCGTATCCCGCTCGCGAGTAACCGCGGTATCATGATCAACCTCAGCTCGCGCCTGCGCATTTGCAAGATCATCCTGCGCGATTGTAAGATTCAGTTTGGCTTTCGCAAGTCGTGCAAGTGATGATGAAAGAGTAACATTCGCTTTCTGAACATTGCGCTCCTCATCGACAGGATCCAATTCAGCGACCAGATCACCTTTCTTAACCTCATCACTTATATCAAATGGCAGAGTGATAACCTCACCGCTCGCCTTGCATTTAATCTCGACATCCAGGTTTGAGACTATCCTGCCGGTTGATTCCACCTGCACTTTTATCGAATTGCGTTCGACAACTGCGCTTGTCATTTCAGATGATTTGTCATCGCCTTTATCTCCCAAGGCATTCCCGCAACTCAGAGCGCATATTGCCAGAATCAAAACGATAATAATCGATATATTTTTTTTCATGTCCGACCCCTTTGAGGATAGACGATTACAATCCCCTACTATTCCGTAATTAATTATGATTGTAACACAACGGCAGGAGGTTCAAAGTTAAGAATATTGTTCATTCTTAAAACCAAGCTATCCTTGTTAAAATGAGTCATAATAGAAATATACAATTTTAAGTCGATAAATTTACTATATGACAAGGAGCTCAAAGATGAAATTTTTTTCTAAAATCGTAGTGATTTGCCTTTGCATTTTTTGGGCTGGAACAATAACGAGTTACAGCAACACAAGCGCAGTTGATGCTCAAAGAGATTTATCGAGCGGACAAACTCCGTACAATTTACGTGCATCTGAAGTTGCCAGGGAAACAGACAAAGATTTTCCCGGCGGTATTCTCAGCCCTGTCGGTTCTGGAGCTTTCATTGCCCCACTACTCCAATTCCATTATATTAATGGTCGTTATCCTTATGATTTGAAAGAATTCCTATTTTCAGAATTGTGTTTTATCTGGCCCTCAAACCCCTTAAACGGAGAACCGCTTAAACCTGTTTCTGACAAGCTGGAACCACGCCAGTTGGATATTGGCAAAATCGCGTATATACGTGAATCTGATGATGTGGCATATTTTGAGATTGTATTCTATGAGATAGATGATTACATCATATATAAGTACCCAAATCCGCAGGTAGCTCCTGATGTGATTAATTATTATTATGATCAGGAGATAAACCCGGATAGAGTTTCTGAGAATGATTTTTTCCAGGTTATGCGGAATATTTGCTGGGGCGCTTTTTTCAGGGGTGAATACTGGAGAGTTGGCAATGCGCCTGCGTCTATTGAAGAGGCATTGGTGGGTAATTATTACTGGATTGAGGAAAACATGGCGCCGCATTTTATTTCAGCTGACCGTGAGATTCCATGTTTTGTGGAATGTGGATTAGCTTATCTTGACAACAAGCCTGTTAAGTTTTTTGATTGTACAGATGAGCCGTTGGGAAAACGTTTCAGAGACAGAGGAATTGAGGGAGCAAGTAATATGAAAATAATTTCCCCTGTAGGTTCCGGTTCCGTTCTTGACGCAGAAGAAAACTGGGATAAATTGACGGGCAAAGTATATTACTACTCAACAGAAAAACTGTTAAACGGCACTTTGGATTTACCTGAAAGTGTGTTAATCAGCCGGGATGAGATTCTTGAATTATAAATTACAACCGACCAAAAGGATTTCAAATTAGCTGCAATCATACAGAACCGCGCATAATATTCCGCATCACATAAAACATCATATATGGATTGGCGTTAAGACGCCTTCGGAGATACGCAACCCCGTTATCCCACCTTTCACAAAACGGCAGATAATACCTGATTGCATAATTCTTCCTGCGAAGTTCATTTATAATTCGATTACGCGGCACCCCCAGAAGCATCTGGAATTCACATCGCTCGCGAGGGATATCCCACTCCTCGATATATTCAACCGCACGGCGAATTATCGCTTCATCATGAGTCGCAATCTGAACAATATGCCCCTTGTCAAAAAGCTTTTTCATCAGCGCGAGAAGGTTTTCTTTCATTGCGAGTTTTGTTCGATACGAGCATTTTGGAACATCATAAATCCCGATGCACAACCGGACTGTCGCCGTGATTCCATCAAGCAAATCAATGTCATCACTCGTGCGCCATAGTCTTGACTGCAGGACTGTTCCGGTGGTCGGATACTTCTCCACCATCTCACGATAAAGTTTCAGAGTAAAATCAGTTTGATCGGTGTCCTCCATATCGATTGTAACCGCGATATTCTTTTCCACTCCCTTTTGAATTATCGATTCGACATTCTCATAGCAAATGTCAGAACTGACATAAAACCCCATGTGTCCCGGCTTGATTGACACTGTCGCGTGATCGCGGCTTCCGAGTGCATCAATAGTTCGAAGATACAGGTCGCATGCCGCGTGAGCATCCTCCTCTCGGTCAACGTCCTCCCCAAGGACATCGAGTGTTGATAAAATCCCACGAGTTTTATAGAGTCTGTCGGCGACATCAATCGCCGACTGCATTGTCGCACCGGCCACATAAGGGCGCGCGAATAGAATAATCATCGGCTGGGGAATCATATTGAGTAACGCAAGTTTCAAATCGCTCATATTCAGTAAATCTCCTATGAATAAAACAAAAAAACGCCTATTCAGGCAAGTCCCTCCAACCGTGCAAATTATACAATTTTATCGATTCATTTCGCAAATCACTACTGTCCGGTGAAAACAGAAATAACTGAGAATACTCCAAAAGGGAACTGTCGCTTTTTATCTGGCTTAAAGAACCTCACCCCCAGCCCCTCTCCTGCATCAGGAGAAGGGAGTAAGATTACTCTTACCCTTCACTCTCCGCATAGCGTTTCCCTGCTCCCCATCTCCGCATAGCGTTTTCCTGCTCCCCATCTCCACATGGTGGAGAGGGGGCTGGGGGGTGAGGCATCCCAAATAACTGCTTTATCGAATGATAATTTTAAGTGACTCGGTTATAATTATATGTTTGGGAGAATACAAAAATGAAAGTTGCATTAACAGGATATCCCAACTCGGGCAGGACAACGATTTTCAATACGCTCTGCGATTCATTCACCGAAACATCAATCGATAAAGGGCGTTTGAAAGCACGTCTGGGTTCATCCAAAATCGAGGACCACCGCCTTGACAAGGTGGCTGAATTATTTAACTCGGCGAAAATGACTCTCAGTGAAATGCAGTTCAACGATTTCGAATATCAGCAGGATGATTCATCGCAGCAAAAGGGCCTTGACGACCAAATGATTGCGCAGCTCAAAATGGCGGACGCGCTGGTTTATGTCGTTCGCGGATTCATCAATGAAAGCATCTACTACAGGTTCAACACAATCGACCCGCTTCGAGACGTGGAAAGCATCGAAAGCGATATGATAATCACCGACATGAGCTCGGCGGAAAAACGCCTTGCCCGCATCGAACACGATTTGAAAAAAAAGGGCAAGAAGGAACTTCAGGTTGAGTACGATCTCATTTCGCGTATCAACAATATACTCAACGAGGAACGCTCGCTCAGATTGGAAACCTTCACCGATGAGGAAAGAAAAACCCTTCGCGGATTCGGATTCCTTACGCAGAAAAACTGCATCGTTCTTATCAACGCCGATGATGACGGCAACTTCCCGGGCGATTTGGATACCATAAAAAATAACCTGGCGCAAAAAGGAATTGGGGTGCTTGTATTACGAGGCAAACTCCAGGCTGAATTGAATGAACTCGACAAGGGGGATCAGGAAATTTTCATCAAGGAGATGGGTTTGGAGGAAACAGCGCTGGTAAAATTAATCAAGGCGGTTTACAAAACCGTGGGAATAATCCACTTTTTCACAGGTGGCGATGTCGAGGCCCGGTCATGGACAACCAAAAAAGGCGCTACCGCCTATGACGCGGCAGGAGCCATTCACACGGACTTCCAAACCAGATTCATCCGCGCCGAGGTTATAGCTTACGATGATCTGGTCAAATACGGCAGCGAAAAAGCATGCAAGGATGCCGGTGTTTATCGCAGTGAAAAAAGAGAATATATCGTCCAGGACGGCGATATTATTTTCTTCAGGCACAATTAAAACTATCCTCCTGGGAGCGCCGGAATTTTTCCGGCGCATGGGCGCGAAAGCGCCCTCCTAAAGGCGTGAACGCCTTGATGCGCCGGAAGGATTCCAGCGCTCCCAGGAAAAAAAGGAACTCAATTGCCACCAAACGCATACATAAAATCCTTCCAAACAGGCCTGACTATCCTAATCGGAGGGCACGGCTCAGGTAAAAGTGAATTCGCAATCACGTGGTCGCGACGCCTTAACGCCAGCGGAAAAACGCCTGTAACACTGGTTGATTTAGACACAATCAAACCGCTTTTCCGAAGCCAGGAGGCAGCCGAAGCGCTGAAAAATGAGGGCATCAATGTTGTAATCTCATCCGTACCGCACAGCGACATGCCCTCAATTTCCTCCGCGATGTATGGAATAATCAGCGATCCGGACAACTGGATGGTTGTCGATGTCGGCGGGGATGCTGTCGGTGCCAGAATTCTCGCAAGCATCAGTAAAAATCTTCATGGGCGAAAACATAATCTCTTTTATATCCTGAACGCGTCAAGGCCATTCAACGCCAATACTGAACAATGCACTCGGGAACTCAGGCGAGTTGAATCGGTCAGCGGATTGAAAGTTACCGGGCTTATTTCAAACACACACATGCTCGACGAGACAGCACCATCCATGATTGAAAACGGCATTAAAATCGCCTATGAGATTTCCAAAAACGAAGGAATAGATTTCATCGGAGTCATGGCAACGGATGACATGATTGGCAAGGTGAAAATCCCGGATACCCTCGAAACATTCACCATACACAGAATGCTCAATCCATACTGGATGCGCGATTATTGAAAAAAAGAACAGTCCGCAATGAACTGTCCATTGTCTATCTTGTCTCGGAATGAATTTACCGCAACCGTCCTAATAATATTTCACATACCCAATCTCAAGATTCGTCCATCGTCCCAGTGTGCCATCCTCGTAAACCACATGCATATCGCCGTTGAAATCGACATGGTTATGCGCGAACCTGCGACCAGCGCCAAGACAGGCTGGGATTTCAACTTCAGGCATTGCGCGGATATCCGTAATGCTGTCCATGTTGAATTTATAATCCTGCACGTCATAATCGCATCCCATCGCCATTACAAGATTACCGCTCGGCGGCGGGTTGGTTACACTTTCAAATCCCATCGGATTTGACACATCATAATTGCCAACTGAATAATCATCAAAATGCAAAATGTAGGGATGCACTGTCGCATCAGTTGGATATATTTCATCAAGGACATCGTCAAGATATGCGGAATAGCCATCCGCATTTACCAAACCAACATTCCCGGATGAACCATCAAGCCGGGAAAGATCAGAAGAACAAGAAAAACGTCATTCCGACATCCGACGAGCGAAGCAAGGAGGATGGTCGGAATGACAATGTTTCTGGTTCTACTTGCCTTTCCCGACAAGCTCTTACGTTCGGGGCTCGGATGCATCAAGTTTAACTATTATAACAGTTGTGCAATCAAAGCGTTCCCATCAATTCACGACCACGGTATATCAGCAGGTAAAAAGACACTAAGAAAACAGCCATCGGTGGCGAAATCACCATGCAGGATGAAAACAAGATTACCGTTCACTCCTGATACATCACTGCTTTCAATCCTTAACGGTGTTGAGTTTATTTGGGACGGCACATCGAAATGCCCAAGCGATGTTCCCCCGGACACATCCCCGGTGAATCCCTTAACCCGACCGCTGTTGTCAATAAGCTGATCAAGAACATACAGATTGCCATCTTCATCGGCGGTTAAATCGATTGCGTTGTACCAGCAGGAATCATCCTCAGTTTGAGAGCCTGTGCCAAAATATGCATCTGCATAATGGTAATAGAAAAAATCATCCTGAATAAACAAGGCTCCGTAATAATCAGGAGAATCCTCCAAAGCCCAGAATTCATTCACACTGGCAGATTCAACGCCGGCAACGTCAATGTTTCGTATTTTGTCATAACCTGAGCCGTGGCATTCCTGCCCGTATTGCTGAATCCATCCCCAGCCATAATGCGACTGGCGATACATGTTACTCTGATCCCCACTGTTCCCCGGCGCGAGCATAACGTGGTCAAGGTTATAGCCGCCTGATCCGGATTTGAAGCAAAACACATCAATAATCGGCCCACCGGTGCAATGCGCTCCACTCTCTCCATGAAAATTTCCCAAAGAATCATAGCTCTGAGTCGGATAATAACCTACAGGATATTCGCATATTGAACCATCAGCATTAGATGCCATAATATCCCCTGAATCGGAAACATCAATAAACGCATTTGCGAGTACCGGCGATGGCGGTGGAGTCAGCTCCGACCATTGTTTAACTTCAGCCGTAAACAGGTAATCAGCAGCAGCATGGCCAAAATAGTCGCCTTCATTATATTTCCACACCTGAGCGTCATCATACAGAATCAACAAACTGCCATCAGGATTAACCGCGAGATCTTTCGCTGCGGAATCTGTTCTCAACCGGATATTCTTCCACTGAACACTGTCATCCACTGTGATTTCCACGTAATTATAAGTGCTGACATTCTGCCCGTTTGGGCTTAAAGCCATAATCAGTTGGTAATATGATCCCTCGGATGCTCCAGCTGTATTGGAGATTTCAACTTCCCATAACGGGTCATTGAAAACAAACGATACAGGCGCGCCTGTGAAAGGCGTCGCATCCAGGTAAACGCCGGAAATATTATCCTGATGGTCATCCACAAGGCAACTGATAATCGCGCTTCCGCCCGTTGCGGTCAGCGTGCCGGCCTGAGCCATTTCACTTATCTCATACGGCTCAGGCGTATTCCCCGGAAGATGCGCTGTTACCGCGTAATTAACCGCGGATGGCGCGCCCGGAGGAAAATCCAGATACATCGTTTCGGTGTCAATTCCACCCGGACCTACCGGAAACGCTCTATCTGGATTCTCTTTTACAAACGCTGTAAATGGATAAACTTTGGTTATTGGCGTCCCAAGAAAGTCAGTATAACTGTCAGAATTTAAAACCGTCTTGCCGAACAAATCAAGATATTGAACTCTCGCATCGTAAGCCTGTATCGCAAGCGGGTTTTCAAGCGTTAGTTCAATTTCCAAAACATTGCCGACAACCCCAACAATTGCAAATCGGAAACATCCGCCCGGACACTTATCCGGCAGGAATCCCGTTATATCATAAATGGTGGACGCTTCCCTGTTTTCATACTGCGTTATTGTTTGAGTTTCAAGGTCAATCTCGAAAGTGCCCTGATACAAAAGCGCGGTGCCATCGTCCGAAACTCCAGCCTGGGGCAGCATTGGGCTTTCAGGCTGCGCCGGATTCTTTGATGAACTCGAACATCCCGCAAAACACAGTAAAAAGATAATTAGAGATAAAAGCAATATTGAACAGCGCATGTCAAACACGCTCCATATATGATTTGTGAAGAACGTAAGGATATTATATCAAACAGATATTTATATTACTAATACGCAAAAATAGCAGAGGGTTAAAACCCTCTGCTATTGTGAGTATTTCCTTTTTTTTAAACCTGCCCCCGCTAAATTCCTCTTACTCCCATTGTGACGGCGCTGTCCATCGCTCCGCCCATGAATCAGAAGAGTTTGAGCGATGCCAGCCCCAGAGTTCGTTGGTTCTCTGGTCGATATACGCTGTCTGGATTCCGCTCGCATCCCAGTTTTCATCATGCGTTAGTTTCTGGTCAAGCTCTGAATCAACGCGAGACATAATCGTATGCCAGTTGTTGCTTGGATTGTATCCGCTGACAACTACAATCTGTGAATCCTGCGCGCCAGTCAGGTGATTTCCACTGGCGTCAAGATTGTCGATGACTATATCCGCATTTCCGGTGCAATCCTCAGCAAGCACTTCTATCATCGGGTTTGCGTTGCCATTGATATTGGAGTAATAAACACCATCACATTCAAACCGCCACAAATCACATTTAGCAGTATTATCAGTGAGAATGAAGAAAGCCTCATTGTGGAAATTAATCACGAATTCATAAACCTGTCCGGTGAACAGTCCGCCTGTGGCAATATCAAGGTCAAACTGACGAGTAACATCCTCCGTGTAACTCAAAGGAGATGTACCTTTCACATACCTGTGCATTACATTGTCGATATCAAGCACCCAGATATCATCATAGCCATCGATATCAATCGCCCTGATTCGTGTCCCAACATTGACAACCACTTCAGATGATTGCCCAACATAAGGATCCACAACCGTGAAATAATCATTGCTCTCGTTAATATAATCACTGAGAGTCCATTCACTCGGCGGACCAAACGCCTCATAGAAATTGTCTCCAAGCGTTACAAACGCAACTAAATCCGTGCTGTCAACATCGACACAAACTCCCTGCTCGCCGGGATAGTCAGGTCCAACCGCCGTGAATCCCCAGCCCTCATCACCCATCGGATCATAGTATCTCAACTCACCGCCGAATGTGCCGTCCTCTTCCACTTCCTGCGAGTAGATGCAAATGCCATCACCGCTGGAAAGGAAATCGGAATCGAAGATCACGCCTGCTTTCCAGTGCCATCCGGTCATCATCTGGAAATGGAAAAAGTCACCGTCGCTGTCAATAAAATCCTGCGTTATTGTGTATCCCGCGTATGGCGCATCAGGACACGATGAAGGTTCATTTACTGTAACCGGAACTGAATCATAGCCAACAGCCAGCTGGTCATCGGTAACTCGAAGTCCCGCTGTGAAATCTCCCACAATATCGTAGGGATCTGAAAGTAGCGTACCATGCCCGTTCATGTCATCAGCTTCGAAATTGATTTCTATTCCATCTCAGTCAAAATCGAATTCATAAAGCATAATTGTTCCGTCAGTATCATACGATGCGGAGCCATCGAAATTAACCGAATTGCCCTGATGAATAATAATCGGGTCGGGCTGAAGGTCGGCAACCGGCGGATTATTGAAAAGCCCGCTCGCGTCAATATAAAATACCTGGTAAGTCGCAAATTCATCTATCGCGAACAGCCCATCCAGCGGATTCTGATTTGGCTCGACTCGCTCAATGCCATCGGAATCCCCCAGCGGCAAAAAGGTATTCGAGCCGGACGGATATGCGTCAAGAACCTTGACAAGTCCCCTGTATCCGCTCCCGGCGGCTGCTGCCTCGTTCTGGATTGTGATTTCATAAGTCAGCGGATCAGTCGAATCATGACCTGTTCCGCCGGTATTTGTGAGCGTTACATCGGTAACGCCGAATAAAACGCCCGGAATCTCAATCGAAATCCCGCTAACTGAACTGTCATGAGCCATTTCGTTAAGCGCATCGCCAGCCGCGACACCGTGATTTACATCCACGACATCTATTGCCAGATCAGCAGTGCTCAATGGATTCCCCGGCTCAAACTGATTATCAACAATTCGCACAGCGACTTCACACGCCGCTTTTTTCAGATGCTGCGGAACGCGATATTCAGGCATGAATCTTTGCGATTTCGAATCTGCGCTTACCGCGTAAGTGCACCCAATCGCAAACATAAATCTGATTGTTTCGCCGGATGCGAGATTGAATATATAGTCCTGATAATCATAATCGCATCCCATCGCCATAACCAGATTCCCACTCGGCGGCGGGTCGGTTACGCTTTCAAATCCCATCAGATTGCCGCCATCAAAATTACCCGCTGAGTAATCATCGAAATGTAGTTTATACGGATGAATGGTCGCGGTTGTTGGATAGATGCCATCCAGCGCATCATCCAGATACGGCGAATAGCCATCCGCGTTTATCATATCGAAATCAGCAACCTGCTCCTTGATTCCCGCAAAATCCACTGTTACATCGCTGTCAACTACAACCAATCCCTCGACATTAAATATATGAAGGTCGCCGCGATTTTTCCCGCTTATCGGTTCCATCGGATTCCCGGCATCAAACGGATGCTTTATTCCCATGGATAAAACTATGTTGCCATCGGTATCCGCTGAAATCGCGCCGATTCTCGCACAATCGGTACATGGTGCAACCTGAAGAAAATTCGTGATATCAACCACCTCAAGGACATCCGGCAGCGATGCTTTCCTCAGCGATTGGATATCACCAGTAAGCGATTCGCAATCCAGATGTATTTCAAACAACCCCAGCGCCCCGTATCCTGCCAGCGGATTCCCATCGGCATCCAAATCAGACACTCCAACAGGAAATGAATTGTAACTTACTGACTGAGAATCCAGCGCTCCAATAGGAGCAACAGGATTGCTCCCCCCTGAACAGCCAATGACAAGTATCAAACTGATAATCACAAGCAATGTAAAACAAAATCGTGAATTACACATGATAGTACAACCACCCTAACCTGAATTGTTAAATAGGTTCAACTAATATAGGTTATAAGAAACATCATTCCTTATATTTAGTCAATTTAATATTATCTAATCCCAATCAGATGGCGGATGCCATTCTTCTGTGAACGAATCGCTGTACTCGTGACTTTGCCAGCCCCAGAGAATATTAGTGCGTTGATTGAAGAATACATTTGTCAGCCCGTCCCCCATACTGATGGCTGAAGTAAAATGCTGGTTTAATTCGGAGTCAATCCTGCTAATCATCGTTAACCAGTATGTTGAGAGACAGCCTCCCACCACAACAATCTGCGAATCCTGCGCGCCATCAAGAACATTACCGCCAATATTGAGATTATCGATTCCAATATCAGCCACATCATTTTCCGTGGCATATTCCAAAACATCAACCAAAGGATTAGAATTGCCATTTATCAACTGATTGTAAGTGCCGTCACATTCAAAACGCCACAACACGCCTTTTCCGGTTTCATTGGTTAATATAAAAAAAGCCTCGTTATGGAAATTAATTACGAAATCGAAAACAAACCCGTTAAACGTGCCTGATGTCGCACTGTCAAGGTCGAACTGTCTTGCCATGCTCTCTGTATAACCGTTTGTTTTATCATACCTGTGCATGACATTGTCCGTATCAAGCACCCAGATATCATCGTAAGCGTCGATATCTATTGCCTGGATTGTTGTGCCCACATTTACAATCTGTTCACTTGACTCTCCTTCAAACGGGTCAACCACTGTGAAATAATCGTTTGATGCTGCAATTCGATTCACAAGCGGAATATCCCCCGCGTTATTGATAACCTGCGATAGTGTGGATGTCACAAACACAACCAGGTCTGTGGAATCAATATCAATGCTGACTCCTATTGCACCCGGATAATCATCGCCCACAGGTGTAAATGTTGCGGAACCAGGATCAAAAATGCGCATTTCGCCATCGAATCTCGTTCTATCCGAATAGATAACCACACCATTGCCTGATGATAATATATCCGCGTCAATAATCTGATCAGCAAAGTCATCCCATAAAAGGAATTCATAATGATCCTGATATGCACTGAAAGTAAATCCCCCGTTGAAAATATTCCCGGCATAGGGAGCATCAGGACATCCAGCCCATTCATTTACGGTAACCTGCACAATTGCATAATCGACAGCGCTGGGATCATAATCGTCGCTAACACGCAAAGCCGCCGTGTAGTTGCCATTGGTCATATAGGGGGGTGAAATCACAATTCCAGTAATATTGGACTCATCAGCCGAAAAATTTTCTTCAATGCCATCCCAGTCATAATCGAATTCATAAAGCGTGATTGTTCCATCTGTATCATACGATGAGGAGCCATCGAAAGTAACAAAATTACCCTCTTCTATTACAACCGGGTCAGGCTCAGATTGGAGGGTCGCTACCGGTATTTCATTGCCATGACCGACAACCTCAACCTGAAATTTCTGGTAGGTCGCAAATTCAGATATCGGAAACAAACCCTCAAGCGGACTCTTAATCGGCTCCACTCGCTGAATACCGTCCATCGAGTCCAATAATGGTGATATATTCAACCCCTGCGCATACGAATCCCGCACTTTTACAAGCCCTGTGTATATTCCCTCACCGCCTGCCGCATCATTCAGGATTGTAACCGCGTAAGTCAGAGGGTCAGGCTCGCTATGCCCCGTACCACCGATATTAGCCAGCGCGACATCCACGATATTGGTTGTAATTCCGGGAATTTCCAGTTTTATTGATTCGACAGAACTGTCGGCAAACATCTCATCAAGCGCATCCCCAACCGCGACACCATGATTCATGTCAACAATATCTATCTCAATTTCAACTGCGCTGGATACATTCCCCGCTTCAAGCTGGTTATCCACAATCCTGACAACGACTTTCGCAGCCGCTTTTTTCAAATGCTGCGGGATTCGATATTCCGGATTGAACCTGTCATCCCTGCTTGCCGTACTTACAGCGTATGTGCATCCAACCGCGTATATAAATCCAAAAGTATCCCCGGGTGCAATATCCAACACATAATCCTGAAAGTCATAATCGCACCCCATCGCCATTACCAGATTTCCGCTCGGCGGGGGATTTGTCACGCTCTGAAATCCCATTGGATTATTCGCATCAAAATTGCCGGATGAGTAGTCATCAAAATGAAGCTTGTACGGATGAATCGAATTAAGCGTAAATGGAAGAAGAGGAATATTCAGATATGAGCTTAATCCGTCAGCGTTGACCAGCGTAAACGAACCAACTCCCTGATTCAATCCGCCAAAAATATCCACATTAGCTGTCGATGCGAGAATTGTCCCCTCGACATTGAACACATGCAAATCAGCGCGATTCCTGCCTGAAATAAGCTCTCCCGCATCACCTGCACCGAATGGATGCTTGATACCAATTGAAAGCACCAGATTCTCATCCGAATCCAATGCAATAGACCGCAGTTTCACACACTCGGTACATGGCGCGACCTGAAGGAAATTCGTTATATCAACAATCTCAAGAACATCAGCGGATGCCGTTGTGCGAAAAGGAGTTATTTCCCCCTCCAGTGTTTCTACATTCACGTGGATTTCAAACAACCCAAGCGATCCGCATCCTGCCAGCGGTTTTCCGTTTGCATCAAAATCAGAAACTCCATCCAGCGCTAAATCGGTTGAATCAAAGGCTGTAACTCCGGGAGCGGTTGAGATATTGCTCCCTGAACAGCCGGAAAAAATCAAACAAGCAGTAAAAAAACAAATAAATAAAGATAGCCGTTTTTCAGGCATACTGATTCACCTGTGGAAAATTACAATGAGTTATGGTTGCTATTTAATAAGCTCTGAAGCAGTGATATGTTGCTGATAAACAACCCTTTTAGGAAAACGAATTATACTGAACTAAGCTGGTTATTTCAACCGTATAATCCGTTGATCCTGAAAAACGCTTTTGGGGTTACTACGAAACCACGTTTAATTGTAAAGATTTATTTTGGGGATTGCTTTTGAAAACCGAGCCCCGAACGTAAGAGCATGTCGGGAAAGTGTTGTTGTTATATCTCATCCCCCCCTTAATCCCCCCGCGAGCGGGGGGAAATATT
>CBDURE010000012.1:0-44486 GCA_965369605.1 uncultured bacterium | reverse complement strand
ACATTCTCCCTCCCCGCTCGCGGGGAGGGCTGGGGTGGGGGTTTCTTGTTTGCGATGTCTTTTCCGACAGGCACTTTCGCCGAAATGACGAACTATATATGTTCTGAAACATTTCCCGCACTGCGCCCCCACTTTTTTAAATCCCATTTCAACATACATATCTGTGATATAATCCCTTTTTGATTTGAACCATATGACTGCCAGTTATTATCAAAGAATAAAGTCATATCAAGGAAAGGCTGGTATAAGTTTTTGGAAGAACATATACACTGGGCTGTCAAGTTTGAGGGATATACATTCCAGGCGGCATATATAGTACTCTTGATATCCACCTTATCATTCATGATATTCTGGATTTTCAATTCACGCCCGATGAAAACAGTCGGGAAAGCTGCGTTTATACTTGGCATAATTGGCATTACAGCATCAATCGTATTTAGATATATACACTGCGGACGGCTTCCCGTTATCCACGGATATGAGGTGTTTCTGCTTCTTGGCTGGATGATGCTTCTGATTGCGCTATATGCTGACCGGACGACAAAAAATGTTTTCTCAAGCACGTTCACATCGTTTTTTGTAGCAGCGACGATGATATATATCGAGGCGCATGTAGATGCGTCTCCCATCAGTGTTGTACCGGCGCTGCAATCGAAATGGCTTGAATTTCATGTAGTTACAACGATGTTGGGATATGCCGCTTTCAGTGTGGGATTCCTTGCCGCGGAAGCATATCTGGTGAACAAGCTGGAATGGCTTGAGGAATTAAGCTATAAACTCAGCGCTTTCGGATTTCCCTTTTTAACAATCGGAATTGTATCGGGGTCGATATGGGCGCAGGAGGCGTGGGGTACATGGTGGGGATGGGATCCAAAGGAAACCGCGAGTTTGATTATGTGGCTCGTATATGCGGCATATCTTCATATGCGCCTTGCACGTGGATGGCGTGGCAGAAAAGCCGCGTGGATGAATATCGCGGGATTCGGCTCGATGTTGTTTTGCTTCATGGGGCTTAACTGGGTTTCCATGTATTTCAATCTCGCAAGTGAACATACATATAACGAAGGCTCCGGTTCGGACAAGATGGTTTATTTTGTATATATGGTGATGGCGGTAGCGGTAGTTGTATTTATTGGCGGATATATAGTTAAAATCTCAAAAGCGATAAAGGGCAAATATCAGGATAACGGCGATAATGAATGAAAAACCTGAAATAGATAACTTGGAAGAAAATAAGAAAAAAGAAGATGAACTTGGTCTGTTTGATGTCCTGCTCGTTGGCTTGAAGGATTTAACCAACCTTCTGCAGGATATTCGCTTCGCGGCGATTCTTCTTGTATTTATCGCCATTGCGACATTAATCGGAACCGCGCTTCCCCAGACCACGATGTCCGGCCCTATGGCTGTTCAGGAACTTACGGATGTTTTCGGTGAAAATGTATATCTGAAAATAATCAAACCTGCCGGATTCGATGCGGTTTTCACGACTACATGGTACAGATTCATAATGCTCCTTTTGGTTGCGAGTGTAACGCTCTGCGCTTGGGGGCGAACGAAAACGGTTGTCGCTCTTGGCAGGCGAAAAAGCCCAATCACAAGCGAAAAGGGAATCAAAGCGTTAAAATTCAACTACGAGAAAAGTTTTGAAAATAGAGAGGATGCTGTTAGCTGGATTGAAAAGAAATTGCGCACGGGTGGGTATAAACAAATCAAAGAGGAATCGGGCGAGGAACTTCACCTGTTCGGCAGGAAAAATCTGGTTTCCAAGTGGATGCTGGCCGCGATGCATTACTCATTCGTGATAATTCTCGTTGGATCGATTATCGGGAGTTTGTTTGGCTCCAAACAGGACGCGGTTATTATGGAGGGTGAAACGTGGAAAACGGAAGACGGCAAAGCTCAAATCAGATTAGTCGATTACTGGATGGAGTTCGATGAAAGGGATTTCCCTGATGAAATGAGCCTGTTTACGGGAATGATGCCGTCCGATTTCAAATCGCATGTCGAGGCGCTGGACGAATCCGGCAATGTTATCAGGGAAAAAACAATAGAGGTCAACTATCCGCTGAATCATGATGGATATAAATTCTACCAGTCAGCGTGGCAATACGATCCCATTTTTTCAGTATATAAAAACGGTGAAAAGGTTGACCGGTTTGCAATCAGCCGTGACCAGCCTTTCAGCCTGAGCGATTCGCAAACCGTGCTTTTCGTTCCATCAAGGCAGGTTGTAAGCGGGAAAAAGCTGGTTTATGCGCCTGATGGTTCAAAATCAACAGAAGAGATTCCACCATCGTGCATTCTGTATGAAGTCAACACGTCTGCGCGAGATATGGAAGGCTCCACTCCTATTACACCTGTTGAGCAGGCGGGAGACGGTTCAGGAATATTTCGCCTTGGCGACAGGATCTCATTCGAGCAGGATGATAATGTTTATGAATTTCAATTCGACGGCATGAGGGAATATACATCGCTCGATGTCAGGCGCGACCCCGGTGTTGGAATTGTTTTTCTCGGATTTTTACTTTGTGTAGTCGGTGGAACATGGGGGCTTCTGCTGCCGTTTGCGACCGCGCGCGCGATGGTTCGCAGGAAGTCAGGCAAATGGGAAGTTGTTTTAGGGCAGACGTTGCCCGGAGCGTGATTGGTTAAAATAACTCAAATGATGAATTGAAATCTCGAATTTAACCCAGCCCCGAACGTGAGTGAGGGGTTGTTCAAATTACAATTCAAACTCATTTAATTCCTCACCAACCCCTCACTAACCGCGACTTTCGACATTTCAGGCTAGCTATACGCCATTAAATCGGGTGCCGCCCATACAGCCGTCCCGGCTTTATGGGTGTTTGTGCGAAGTTACGCATTTCACCCACAATCACAAAAAGACGTGATTGTGGGCGCCACCCGCGTTTGCAAATGCATAAAACATCTCCCCCCGCTCGCGGGGGGATTAAGGGGGGGATGAGATATAACAACAACAGCTTAAGCCCTTTGCCTGTGTGTGCTATAATTCACACGCTTTATTTTCCTAACCAGACGTCGTTTCAGTCAGTATCGGTTGACAGTTGAGGATTTGAAAGAGGATTTCAGAAATACACAATCAGTAACATCTCCCCCTGTCGAGATAATCTCAAGCGAGATAGAAGACGCTGTATCCAAGGGTCTTGTTGAGGTTGAAAAGCGAATCGATGAAAATTCCCGCCATGATGATCCGACTATCATGGAGTATGTTCAGCACGCTTTGAAAAGCGGGGGGAAACGAATTCGTTCCCGGTTTGTTCTCCTCTCATATCTTCTGTTCAACGACACGCTCAGCGATGACGCTCTTGATACTGCGACAGCTGCTGAATTGTTTCATACCGGGACTTTGCTGCACGATGATGTCATGGATGACGCGAAGCTTCGACGTGGCAGGGAAACAATCAACTACAAATGGGGATCTAAAAACGCTGTTATCATGGGCGATTTCATCACATCGCGGGCGTTCAACCTTCTTCTGAAAGTTGATTCAATGCGAATAATCAACGCGTTTGTTGAAGTCGCGCATGACCTTGGCGAAGGCGCTTTAACAGAGGAAATCCACAAGGACGACATGAACCTGACCGAGGAGACGTACTTTTTTATAATCAAACACAAAACAGCCTCCTTCTTCAGAGCATGCGCGAGCATCGGCGCGATTCTTTCCGACAGCAACGATAAGGAACTGGAACATCTGCGGGAATTCGGATTGAATTTCGGAATCGCTTTTCAGATAACTGATGATCTGATGGATGTTGTATCCGACGAAAGCACAATGGGCAAGCCTCGTGGCAAGGATATTCTTGAGGGGCATCTGACACTGCCGTTGATTAGATATTTTGCCGAGGATAATCGAGCTGTTCCTCAAAGGAAATTGAGTGAACTGACCCCAACTGATATCGAATTCATGAATCTCCTCGAGGGATTGAACAGTGATGGTTCGCTGACGTACTCATATCAACAAGCTGAGGATTACACAAATCAAGCGGTGATGTCGCTTGATTTATTCAAGAACAAAGCCGCGTATGATTTAATTAAAAAAATTGCCACTGAATTGATTCGTAGAAAATCCTGATGAAAGATATAGTTTCGTTGACTCCGGCATGCCTGATTCACCTATCAGGTAATTGTTGCTTTGGTTCGGGACGGCATGACCGGGTTACGGTGGAAGCCTGTTTAGTTGTGGTTAATCGATCTCAATGGGATTCCCGCCAACGAGCCTTCCCCATCTTGGATTTGACTTGAGTCCTTTTGCCTGTTCCTTGCGGTATTCTTTTGTCGATGTGTCAATTGCGTAGATGCGATTTTCCTCTTGTCCGCAACTTGTGCAATAAGCAATCATTAACTGATGGTTGATTTTTTCGTTCGAACCTTTTGGGGATTTAAGATTGATAGGTCCGCTGGGAAAAAACTTGCCGCCGCAACTGCATCTTGCCGATTCGATATCGCGATAAACCTCAAGCCTTGATTTAACGGCGATGGCTTTCGTGAAATCGAGTTTCTCCTCAGTAGATGATGTGATTGGAAAAATATTGTTAACCAAATTAACACCTCCATGAAAAAATAGCTGCTTACTTTAATGCCCCCCCGTATTCCAGCTTTGTTCGAAAAGCTCACATTTATTTCCAGTAGCTTTTCGAACCGGTATTGTTTTTCTCAACCATTGAATCTGAAAGAACTCAGTGCATCGGAAACAATGAACAGTGAAATGAACGAATCTCGAATCCTTCAGATACGAAGCAATCAGTGTCGAATCTTCAAGTAATCGACTTAATTGGTAACTTTTAGTATAACAAAAAATTAAGAGATATTCAATCTTCTCCCCCCCCCCTTAATCCCCTGGTTTGTCCGCGAGCTGGGGGAAATATTTTTCGCATTTTAAACAACATGTCCGGTTTACCAAAATCCGCGATTGATTTTAATGTCATTCCGGGCTTGACCCGGTTCTTTAGTCTGTCCTCAGAAATCCATCTTTTGCCCACAATTATATGGATTTCTGAGGACAGACTAAAGAACTGAATCAAGTTCAGAATGACAATCTTTCACCCCGTTGGTGAATTCAAAATAATCATAAAAACCGGACTTTACCACACAACCTGCAAGGATACCGAAGTTCCCGGGGTGGTCACATATCTATGTTTGCAATCTAAAAGTGTCGCCTACGGTTCGAATCGCGCGATGAAGATATCCCAATTTCCAGCGGAAGTCAGGATTGTCTCGTTTGCCTCCCACTCTCCGAAGGTGGCTGTTTCAGAAAAAAATCCTGTCACGACTGATGAATTATCCGAAAGCGTTGTTATTCCGAAACCTTCATCAAAAGCTGATCCTCCGGCGCTTTTAGCCCATGCGAGTGTTCCATTAGGGTTGTACCGCGCGATGAAGATATCCTCCAATCCCACGGAAGTTAGGACTGTCTGGTTAATCTCACCCGAACCGAATGTGGCTGAATCAGAAAAATCACCAGTCACGACTATCGAATTATCCGAAAGTGTTTTTATTCCTTGACCGTAATCAGTACCTAACCCGCCGGCACTTTTAGCCCATGCAAGTGTTCCATTGGGATTGTACCGTGAGACGAAGATATCTAAACCTCCAGCCGTAGTCAGGATTGTATGGTTTGGTTCGCCCGATCCGAATGTGGCTGCGCCAAAAAACCAACCGGTCACAATTGTAGAATTATCTGAGAGAGTTGTGATTCCGTCTCCCCTATCCAAATTTGGTCCCCCAGCGTGATTAACCCATGCAAGTGTTCCATCTGGATTGTATCTAGCGATGAAGATATCCATATCCCCTTCGGAAGTCAGAACTGTCTGGTTTATCTCGCCCTGACCGAATGTGGCTGTGCCTTCAAACCAACCAGTCACGACTATAGAATTATCCGAAAGAGTTGTGATTGCGTTCCCTCTATCCAATTCCACTCCCCCAGCACGTTTAACCCATGCAAGTGTTCCATCGGGATTGTACCGCGCGATGAAGATATCAGCATCTCCAGAGGATGTTAGGACAGTCTGATTTATCTCGTCTGGACCAAATGTGGCTGAGCCTTCAAACAGACCAGTAACAACTGTCGAATCATCAGAGAGTGTTGCGATTCCAAAACCGAAATCTGTATTTAACCCACCAGAACGTTTAGCCCATGAAAGAGTTCCATTTGGATTGTATCGAGCGATGAAAATATCATAACTAAAATTAGGTGGAGTCAGAATTGTCTCATTTAGCTCTCCCGGTCCGAATGTAGTTGGGTCCCAAAAAATCCCTGTTATCACAGTCGAATCATCAGAAAGTGTTGTGATTCCATAACCTTCTGCCCCCCCCGGTCCTCCAGCTCGTTTAGCCCATGCAAGTGTTCCATCCTGATTGTACCGTGCGATGAAGATATCTTCCCATCCAGCAGAGTTCAGGATTATCTGGTTTGGTTCACCTGCCCCGAATGTGGCAGTGCCATAAAACCGACCGGTCACTACTGTGGAATTGTCAGAAAGCGTTGTGATTCCCCAGCCGCAATCGCCGTAGCTTAAATATGACCCTTCGACGCTTTTGGCCCAGATAAGGTTGCCAGTATTGATGACATTAGCTTTGAACTCATTGTAGATATAAATACCTGTCGCCTGATCCCATGAGGAAACTAGAATATTGTATTCACCCTCAGGAGCAAGAAGTGAATTTGAGATTGTGCCCGTGTAAATATATTCATCCGGATTTGGACCGGAACCTGAATATGAAAGAGTTACAGTGTTGTTGAAGAGATCTGGCGCTTCAACTTGAACACCTTCGATACCAGCCTGTCCCTGCCAGTCAAGGAGGGTTACGTTTATTTCCGCGCTTCCGCCAATGCTGGTAAGTCCCGGCTCGACTGTTGCATCAATCTTAACCGGTTCTTGTGCATTATCGATAACCGGCTGCGGTGGATTAGGATAGTTGGTTGATACATCAACAACAAGTTTAAATTGCAGGGGGCCTCCGAAACCGGCAATATTCATCTGCCATCTCTGCGTTTCCTCAGTTAAACCGGTACTTGACCAGATTCGATTGGGTTCATTTTTGAAATATGCCTTGAACGGATTTACATTCCCTGGGATTGATCCTCCAAGGTTGTCAAACAATTTCGTGTATCCATCAGGCTCCAACAGGACAGAGTTATTGCCACTTACTCCTGTCTCAGGATAATCAAATCTAACACCTGGATTTGCAGGAAGGATTGCTATAACACGCGGATCAAATCCATCGATTCCTGGTGCAGGTAATGGATGAACGAGTTTGATATCCGCCCAGAAATTGGGAGTCCATCCATAACCGGTTATTTGAACCACACTCGAATTTAATTGTGTCAATGGAAAGTGATATTGAGTGCTTCGTTCAATCGGCGTAATCGTGAACGTTTTAGCTGCAGGGTCTATGACCGCATCATAAGCTGCAAGCAAACTTCGACTATGAACATCCGCGTTTAATGATTCCGGTAGATCATTTGTGATGCTGGATGAATCATCGGTCGCAGGCGATACTGGCGATTTGGCATTTGAACACGCGATTAACACAAACGCGCATGCAAGCGCTATAATCACGATTGACAGGATTTTGACGCTTTTCATTTTTGTAACCTCTCTTCTAAATTATTCAACATATATTTTAAAGAATTAAGAACACATGAATAATATAACCTTTATTTATATATTTCAAGCGGCATTTATTCCCCAAAATCCGCGATTGATTTTAATGTCATTCCGGGCTTGACCCGGTTCTTTAGTCTGTCCTCAGAAATCCATCTTTTGCCCACAATTATATGGATTTCTGAGGACAGACTAAAGAACTGAATCAAGTTCAGAATGACAATCTTTCACCCCGTTGGTGAATTCAAAATAATCATAAAAACCGGACTTTACCGCACAACCTGCAAGATACAAGCGTCATGATAATATTCAATCGCGGATTTAGGGTGTTTATCCTAATATATATTCCGATATCATTTGTTTTACTTAATCCGCTGCGCCGCAAAATACGCATGCGGATTGATCATAATCTTCGGGCTTTCGATTGTTGACATGTAAATCAATATCCCAAGAACGCGCGACAGGTCAGGCATCAGTTTTGGGCTGACTTTTATTTGTGTTTGAAGTCCCCTGGTTTTTATGGTTATACACTGGATGAAGTCGAAGTCGAAGTCCGATTCACCTGCAGGTTCGTGAAATGAATCATACAGGTTAACCAATCCGAGTGTCAGGACATAGATTACAAACGTAAAAGGAGCCATCAACGCTATCAGCAACGGATTTCTTTTCCTCAGGGATGCGTCAAGCGAGAGTTCACTGGTCAGGCTGATTGAAATAATCCGGGAATACCGTATGGTCTGTTTTGATCGCGGTTTGGTAAACGTAACGCCATCGCTTTTCAGGTTTATTCTGAAGATACCGATTGATCGTGAAATCGCGATGTAGCTCATAATAATGGCCACAATCATTATGAGGCCGGATATCCTTGTAAAGAGAAGGGAATCGACGAGATTGACAACGGTAACAAGTGTCGCCAGGAAGAGAAACAGCGCTGTAAGGGGAGCGAACATGCTGTTGTGATTAAAAAATTCGTATTTGAAATCGGGAATTGCAAGCGATTTCAGCAGGCTGGCTGGAATATCAAGCGGGCAAGTCATGAATCCCTTTCTTGCGGGAGCGTTCTTGCGCGTGAATTTCATTGCTTCAGTTTGCATTTGTATTACTTTTTGGGCGTCATCCACAAGGACAGACATCTTCGCGCCGCAATTCGGGCATGATTGAAATCCGGTGAACGGGTTGTCGAAGACCGTTTTTCCGCATGAATCGCACTTTATGCCGACATGGCTTTCCTCCTGTTCCCGCTGCCATTTTTTGAATTCGCCTTTGGAGAAGCCGTAAGCGCTGCCGGTTTTCCTGTTGATTATTATTTCCCAGGGTTTGTATTTCCCGGGGGGCAGTGTGTCATCGACTTTGTCCGGGATGTCATCGCGAACGCCTGCGCGAGTTCCCAAATCAAAATTTGGTTTTGGCTGTTCGTCCTTTGCTGTGGGTTCGAAATAGTCGATGCGACTTTTCTCCGGTTCATCATCCTTTTTGAATTCATCCCATTCCTCTTCAGTTGTGGGAAACGCGGGGAGATTATCATAGGTGGTTGAATCGATGCCGCTTGCGGTGACCTTCTGATGCGCACCGGGCAATTCGGAACTTAGCTCGATGAAATCCAGCCCGGTTTCGTAATCGCGGTCGGGAGAATTGTCGTTGGTATCTTTGTGTTTATCGGGCACTGTTTTGTTTTGCACCAGGATAAATCATGAAATAGTCCCAAATCAATATTCCGTTACCGAACGCGCAAGCTTGGGGAATTTCTCCTTTGCGAAATCGTAATGGCAGTCAACACAGGAGCGCAGGGTCAAATCAAACTGGATGAGTGTGTTTTCCAGGTCTTTTTCCTTCGCGGATGACACAAGCGCGCCGACAAATGTGTGGAAATTCTGGTCCATGAAAATAAAATCAGTCGTGATTATAGAGAAATATTTAACGGAATCATCCGGTGACAAGCGGGCTTCGATGGCGTATTTCTCGTCGATTTTAGCGGCTTCCTCTGCGATAGTTTCAAAATCGCCGCTTGGAATCGCGATGGCGATTTTCGCAATGCTGATCTCGCTTTTCTCCATTGCGTTTTTAACATCATCCCTCATGCCGGATATCATGTTAAATGCATCCAGAGGTTTGAGGTCAGACAGGTCGTTCTCGTCCGCGCTCAGTTTATACGGGACAAACGAAAAAGCGATTGCGAAAACAATAATGTAAATTACAGGAAGCAGATTTTTCATGTCAGGCTCCTCCCGGATTGGTTATGGTTATGATTGCACCGCTGAATATTGTACATTAAAAGCGGGAGTGTTCCGAAATTTAAAAGTTGAAAATATGGTGGATTTAACGTCCGGGAGTCTGCAGACTAGTTGCCTTTTTGAGCAACCCAGATTTGTTCTTTGGCGTATGCGGGTGGGGAAGCTTTGAAATCCGAGTATTCGGCAACGACTGTAAAGTTGGCAAGTTCGAGAAGGTATCGCATCTCCCAACGGTATGTCCATCGCATAACCAGGCATTCCTCTTCCTGGCGTATGATTGCGCCATCGCTGCTCTTTTCGGTGAAATGCCATATCTCGGTTAATGTTTGCGCCAGCGTGTCATTCACATGTTTGACTACCTGGATTTCCACATCGTTGCCTGTGACTGGATGCTTCCCCTTTTGGATTTGAGCCGTTCTGTCTGGCTCACCCGGCAGGCATAAATCGAGACGTGGATCGAAAAGGTTAATTATCAGGACGCCGCCTTTATTAAGGTGACGGTGTATTGCCTGAAGTGAACGGCGTTGATCCTCGGGAGAAAGAATCACCTGCCATGATCTGAACGGGACGATAATCAGCCCGAACTTCTGATCCAAATTGAAATCCGTCATATCTCCATGCGTAAATTCAGCGAGTTTTTGGATGTTCTCTGGATGGTTTGCACGTTTGAATTCCGCTTTTTCAAGCATTCCGTCTGACAGGTCAAGTCCGACAACATTAACGCCCGATTTTGCGATTTCCCAAGTAACTCGACCGGTGCCGCATCCGAGTTCAAGCACATGTCCGCCTGTTTTTTCAGCCCACTTAAGATAAAACTCGATGTCATTCGCGTATGGCGCACCGGATTTATGGTGGAATTCATCATAAACATCGACGTTGAGGCTGTCGTTTATGTAGAAGTTGTATTTATCGTTCATGTTTTGGTGGTATCCTAGTGTGAATTTATACAACAGTTGTTGCAATTTTTGCAACAACTGAATTTGATTGAAGCTCACCCTCCTCGAAGATGTTTTTGATGTGCTTTGAGATAACCGATTTATCCCTCTGGAAAAGTTCCGCTATTTGATTAAGCGACAGCCAGACTGTCTCATCGATCATGCGAACCTGAATCCGGGTTTCGTTATCGCCTGTCTGATAAATCAGGAATTCCGTTGGATTTCCCTGATTTTTCTTTGCTTTATTCGTCATACCTCGTCCTTTGTCTATTATGTCGTGTGGCATGATTTAATCCTATTCTAATGACTTGAATCAGGCAATTCCCTAGTTTAGCTGGTTGGACTTGACCAACGTTCAGGTATGTGGTATAAAAAGAATAGCGGATGTTGGCTAAGCCGATGATCCGCTTTTTTAATTGGGTTTAAAATTCCACACCTCAAAGCTGATTGGACTATTAGTCTTGAATTCTCCTGCGAGCGATTTTTGCCCCAGTTTCTTTGCGAGATATTTGGCAAGTCGTTTCTTCATCTTACCTGATCTGGATACACTTTTTTTACCCATACGTTTAAAGTGATAACTTACACATCCGGTGAGCACATCGATCGCCTGAATCAGGATGGATGCATGCGATTCCAGCATCGTTGCATTCATGACTGATGTTAGCTTGCTCACTTCTGTTTCAAATCGTTTGGGGTTTTTCTTTGGCCTTAAAAGATAATCAGCCACGACAATGCAATCCTTTCCGCGCATTTTATTTCTTAAGACCAGTTTTGTATAGGAGATTTGCGCGTCCCATGTGCTTTTGAAATACCTGTTCACATCAATCTTTGGGTCAGATTTATCAAGTGTGAATATGACTACCTTGGCAGAGCTCGAAAGAACCTTATCTATTAACTGCTCATAGTATGTGATGGTTTGATAGGTAATTTTGCTGAATTTGAACTCGAATGCCTGTCCATGCTTCATTTTGATCTTTTGTCTTGTCTTTGCTTTAAGCTGAGACAGAGATTCAACCAACTCAGATGTATCTCTAATAAATAAAAATCCCAATGCGAACAGCTTTTGATCCGGATCATTCTCCAGTACGCCCGATTCATCAATAAATACAAAGTATGGATAACTGGTCATGTTTGATTTCCTTTTTCAGCGTTATCAAGAAGTTGCCCGATATGATCGGACATTTTCTCTTCCCGGTTGTCTATGATGTCGTGTGGCATAGGTTTTGTTTCCTTCGAATCATGAAATCCGGCAACGCTTTGCCGGGACGAAGCCATCTTGTATAGCACCTTTCGATACGGACCAAAATGATGCCTGGCGCGAATTAAATCTTGTGTATATCTTGTTCTATTCAGTATGCAAGTCGGGATAATTCCTGCCCAACCATGATTTAACCTCCTCAAAGAGTTTCGTCGCAGTTTCAATTGCTCTCTTCATTTCAATTTTACTGACCATCAGCAGTCCTTCATACACATCCTCATGGCGCTTTTTTCTTAGGTTCTGGTAATAGCGAATATCCTGTTGTTTTTTCTTCAAAGTGGATTTTAAAGTATTTATCGTGTGGAAATGTTTACCATCCGATGATTTCGCCCTGTAGCCTGACGCTCTCAATGCAATCGCCGCGCTGGTGAATATCACCTGGTATGCCTGTACCAGCCTTGTTTCATTGCTTATGGTTTCATTGAAAGCTTCCGACAGCCTCCTTTCTGCCATCGTGATAAGGTTTGAGATTTCGCCGGGAGATGTTTTTCGTTTCTCCAGTATTCTCTTTTTCAACATTTCATCAAGATTCATCCAATTCTCCGATTACGATTATTTTTGGTCCAGTATGAACCTGGTTAATGAAACTGTTTTTGACAGTCTTCTGTAAGTCGTATTCCTCAGGCGAGTAAACCGTAGCATTAACCTCACGGCTGACCACTTTTTCATAAGACATGAGTTTACCAATAATTATAGCAGGATCAATATTGCCCACGACCATCAGGTCAACATCGCTTCGTGATTCAAATTCACCCGATGCAAAACTTCCAAAAATATAAGCCAGTTTAACAGCCTTGATATTCTTCAGCCGTTTTCTTATTCCATCCGCGACTCCGACTGTTTTTACAATGATCATCCGAATCTCGGGATAAAGAGGGCAGTCCGGGTTGAGCCTGTAAAGCAGCTGGTTGCCTGATTTCGCCACCAGCACAATTCCGGCGGATTCAAGGTTTTTAAGCTCCACCTGAGTCCCGCTTGCGCTGAGTTTCGCTCGACGCGCTATTTCCCTGAGATGCAGAGGTTTGTCCCCGCTTCTCACAAGCTCGCATAGAACGTTTAGGCGGGATTTATTGAAAAGCGCTGCTGCCAGATTCTTTGTTCGCATATCGCTAACAATTGTACGCTATTTGCGTACTTTTTGCAAGGGGAAGTTTTAATTTGTCATCCGGGAAGGGGTTCTCGGGTTGGAAGAATAACAATGCTAGGCAATTTATTTGCTTGTTATATAACGAAAACGAAATAGTGGATTGTTAGTATTTTCTTTTTAACATATCTTCAATTATTATTCGTGATTCACGAAGGTTTGGGTTATCCCAATTGAACATCCTAAATACATAATCACAGATTTCTAAAGCGTTATCAATTATCCCTGCCTTCCATTCTATTAATGGTTTTTGGGCATTGTAAGTAATGTTTTCATTATGACAAGTATATTGAGCGAAATCAAACATACGGCATGGATCAAAAGAACTAATCACTCTATGCAGAATATTATGTAGATTAAATTGAAGAATAATAGGTTCATCTTCGTTGCAATAACCATCATAGAGTTTAATTATGTAATGAACCAATGTCGCAGCCAATTGTGGAATTCTGACAAATTCCAAATAACCATGTGCTAAATTTGGTTTTCTTAACCTACTATAAGAATCCTCATACAGAATTCTTTTCGTATAAAAGAGCCCCGTTTCATTAAACTGCCAAAAATGAAAAATAAAATCAACAACATTGTCTTCTGAGTCATCATAGAATCCTTCTAAACCATTGGGGATATTATAAACTTTTAATGGCAGAGTCTGCTTAGAGAAGATGAAAGGCCAACCCGAAAAACTATCTTGTGCGTTATTAGTAATTTCAATAAGTTTATGTTGCTTAAACCTTGAAGAATTGAATTTTGCTGGGTATGTAATAGTTTCCAAGTAAGCATAATTTTTATTCTTATGAGAATCTTTCTTGTCACATCTTTTAATTACTTCATTAATATGTTGTTGATATTTTTCGTTATCAGAATTCGCAGTTGAAGTGGTTAGCAGTTCACCTTTTATAAGAATTTTTCTGAAAGAGGATAAAAGTTTATCACTTCGGTTCCGAATAGCTCTTTCTATGATTATATCTGTATCACTTGGATTCTTTAACGGTTCAGACGCATTGCTATCAGTTCTTACATATATTGTAGCTGCAGATAATATTCTAGAAATTCCTTTCTTATCTTCCTGAAAATCTTTTTGGCAAATATGTGGTTTATCATTAAATGGGGGGATATGAATAATTACAAACCATTTTGTTTTATCATTTTGTTCTGGCTCATATTTAATAGTTGTATTGATTGGAGGAGATGCATATGATTTTAGAAAATCATTTATTTCTGTTGTTTTAAATGATTTGGCTTCTTCCTCAGACATACCAGCAAATTCGAATTCAACACCTTTTTCTTTTACGCCAACAACAATATGACCACCCTGAGTGTTAGCCATAGCTAGAATGTCTTTAACAAGTTCGCATTTTTCCTTTTTACTCATGGTACTCCACGAACATGGTCCTTTATAATCTAAGATTTTTGTTTCAATTCCTGATTTAATCAACTTTTGCCATTCATTCATTTCAAATATCCTTTGAAGAAAATTGAGATAATGATGCCTTGATTGCTCATGTTTTTATTCTTTTTCCCCGTTCAGGTTAAATCTATATCATATAATCATTTGTTTAGCAAGTCAACCCGGCTACTCTTTCCCGGTTAAGGGAAACCGGGTTACATTTGGGAGCAAATACAAAAACCCGACCTTATAACAATCGGGTTTGTTTTATTGTTGTTGTTATTAACTTTATTTTACCAAACTAACCAGCTAACTTACTAACCTACTAACTTACTACGGTATCTGGCCCCATGCGGGGGCGACGTCGTCGATTTCGTTCCAGGTTAGCTGATCGTAGGGTTCGCCGTTGAAGTCCATTGACCATATTTCGTTGTCACCCTCATCGCCTTTGTCGGATTGGAACATCAACTGGCTTCCGGATGGCGACCATGTGGCGTGTTTTTCATCCGAATTCTCGAATTCCGGAGTCAGGTTAACAAGGTCGTATGCTCCATCAATATGATAAACAGCGCGACCGATGTCACTGTTCTCGTTGTCACCCTCTCTGGTGAAGGCAAAGATATTAAAGTTGAGTGATATATCGGGATTGAAAACGGGTTCGGTGTCGTTGTAGCTGCTTTCGAGTATGAGGAATATGTCGGAGCCGACTGTTGGTGTCATTCCGAAGATGTCATGGACGTTGCCACTGCGCATGTCGGAATCGAACAGGATATATGAGCTATCAGCTTTAATGGTCGGATTTTCATCCTCAGCGCCGTTGTTGGTCAGGTTCACCACCTCCGCGCTTATGAAGAATGTTGGATCAGCGGGATTCAAACCACCTTTCAGGATTTCCCAGTCGCTGTTTTCATCTTCCTGTCCCTGGAAGACCATGAATGTAATATCCGGCGCGATTGCGGGAGCGCGTTCATCGCCGGGGAAACCGACTCCGGTTAGGCATACCGCCTCGCCTACGAAAATCATTTCTCGATCGCTTCGCTTGAATTCTTGGACATAAATGTCAAAATCTTCCTCTTCGGGATCCGCAAAATCGTAATTCTGTGAATCGGATGCGTAATACAAGTACCAGGAAGTTCCACTCTTTGTCCAGCAGGGGTCGATTTCGAGGGAATCAGGCTGGTTGGTTGCGTTTTGAGTACGCCTCATGAAAACGTTATTCGAGACGAAAATCTCGCCATCGCCTGTTTCAAAGCTGCACCATGCAATCGGGGCGTCGTATTCAGTATGTCCCTCGGAGCCGGAATTTCGCCTGACTTTGAAATCGAATTTGAAGTAAGTGTCAAAATCATCCGGATTCGGAGTTTCGACACGAATCATCGCGGGATAATTACCGGCCCTGGTTTCAAATTCATCGTTTTCGATGCGCACTTCCCATCCGAGGAAAACTCGCTCTGGGGGTGTATTTTCATCAAGCCATTCCCAGAATTCAACCTCGATAGGGTCATCATCCAGGTCAAGCCCAAGAATATCCGGGCAGGAGAGATAAACATGCATGTCAGGATCCTCGCCCTGATGGTCGAATATGTTGCAGCGGACATAACTGAATCCGGTCAGAGTTGGGTCCATCGGCGGTTGTTGTTCAACATGGAGGAACTGAATCGCTTCCTCAGCTTGATTGGGGTACGATGCCAGAATGACATAGATAGGACCCGCGGGCGCCAAAGATGGATAGTGCAGAACCACATATTCGTAATCAAGTGAGTACGGCGGGAATGATCGTGTCGGATTCGGAATCCATTCGGATGGGACCTGTTCCTTGTTGAAGAGGATAAACGGATTCATCTCCGGCTCCTCTTCCTCGTCATCACAGATTTTTGTCCAACCGTCGGGATTCAGTATGACGATGTCATTATCGGTGTATAATTCCTCGTTTTCCGGGTCGATGTCAGTATCGAAAAGTTCGACAAATAATACTCTCACATCATAACCGGTGTAGGGTGTCGGGTTGTAGATTGCGATTTCAGCTTCGTAAATTTCCTCAACGGGATCATGGTAAAGGACATTGACGTACCAGCATTTTTCAATGGGGCATGTCGGTTCCATTAGGAAGCTGGTTATGTTGTAATGCGCCATCGCGGTACGGGCGTTTACAGGAACCACTTCGATTTCAGAAGTTTCGTGATTTGCGATCATTTGGAAAGCGCCAATCATTGTCTGATTGCCAAAGTCATATGATTCACCGTTGATTGTTGATTGATAATCAGCGGTATAGGCGGCTGGGATGTTATCTGCAAAATCCGTGCTCGTTGATACGGGCGAATGGGAGTTTGAACATCCGAACAGCATCGCCAGAGCGATAAAGGAAAAAACGAATATGATATGTTTCATGATGTTACCTCATAGAAAATGGGCATAATAATCGTGTCAGGGGTGATTGTAAGAGAACCACACTCCCTAATACTTAATTCTATCACATAGCGCGAATCTTAAAAAGGTCGCGTTATTACTATTATTTTTAGATGTGAGTGGGGAGTGGATTAATATGGGATTTCAACTGTATTGCTGATTAATCGGACCTCACCCTCCAGCCCCCTCGCCACGAGTGGCGAGGGGGCGGGGGTGAGGGTATTATTAACACTACAGAGGGTTAAATTATTATATTCATCTACTCAACCGGAATCATTTGGCGGCGCTTCTTCCCACAGGCGATGTGGCTTATCGGGACATTGGCTGTTTTTGAAATGAATTCAACATATTTGCGCGCGTTTTCGGGAAGGTCGTTGTATTTTGAAATCTCGCCAATCGGAGTGTTCCATCCGGGCAGTGATTGATAAACCGGTTCACATTCACCAAGACGGCCTAAATCACCCGGAGGGAATTTAATGCTGTCGTTTTTGAAATTATATGCCACGCAAACCTTGATTTCATTGAGGTCATCGAGGACGTCGAGCTTGGTTAGAACGATGTCATCGAAACCGTTTATCTGGTTGACATAATTCAGTAGAACCAAATCGAGCCAGCCGACACGCCGGGGACGTCCGGTTGTCGTGCCGAATTCGCCGCCCTTTTCACGGATATTCTTGCCCATGTCATCTGTCAGTTCAGTTGGGAAAGGTCCCTCGCCAACTCGTGTGAGGTATGCTTTTACAATTCCGACCACTCTGTCGATTGCCCGTGGAGAAATTCCGGTTCCGAGGCACGCGCCAGCGGCAATTGGATGTGAACTTGTAACGTAGGGGTATGTTCCGTGATCGATATCGAGAAGAGTTCCCTGCGCGCCTTCTGCGAGAAGATTTTCACCTTTTTGAAGAATGTCACGCACGATTGGGAGCGGGTCTATTACATACGGCGCTAGTTCACGGGCGTATTCAAGATACTCGTCCATGATTCGCATCGGATCGCATCCGGGGTGGCCATAAACCTCGCGCAGGAGTACGTTTTTTTCAGTAAGAGCGTGGCGGAGTTTCATTTCAAACTCACCGCGGTCGAGAAGGTCTCCGACTCTTATTCCGAATCTTGCGGCTTTATCGGCGTAAACAGGCCCGATTCCGCGTTTCGTTGTTCCGATGTGGAATTTACCAGGCCTGACCTCGCGCATTTCATCGAGGTCAACATGATAGGGCATTACTACATGCGCGCGTGGAGAGATTTTTAGGTTCGCGCAGCTGATGCCTCGTGATTGCAGATTTTTAATTTCATCTGAGATTACGGCGGGATTGATAACAACGCCATCGCCAATCATCGCGGGTTTTTCCTCGTGAAGGATTCCCGAGGGCAGCAGATGAAGTTCATACTTCTCATCGCCAATTACAACAGTATGCCCGGCGTTGTTTCCGCCCTGCACTCTGATTACAGCGTCTGATTTCAGAGTGAAATAGTCAGTTACTTTACCCTTGCCTTCATCGCCCCACTGGGCTCCGGCTATTACCGTGACTGTCATTGTAGCCACCTCCCAAAAAACAAACCGCGAAATAGTAGCAATGCAGAAATACGCTGTCAAGGTTAAAATACGCGCTATGATTTAAATATGCAAGTGAATTTGCCGAAAAGATACTGTGAATCGCACTGGATATATCATTGAAATAACTTGACATATGTAACCATGCTTGGTTACAATTCAACGCTAATTTTTTTATACGGAGGTTCACTCAAAGTGGCAGACGGTGTAGTTAAATGGTTTGATATAGAAAAAGGGTACGGGTTTATCACCTCTCAGGAAGGAGAGGATATTTTCGTGCACTTCACAGCGATACCCGGTGAGGGGTTCAGGATACTCAACCAGGGAGACAAGGTAATATTCGACCTTGTAATTGGCCAGAAAGGTCCACAGGCAAGAAACGTGGTATCTCACTCGACCAAATAGAGCCTTGATATCCCCTGTAAATTGATTTTTAACTCGCCCTGATGGGGCGATTTTTTCATTTATTTTTTTCATTTCCGTTTTTCACGATAAAATACCACATCCTGACCGGATAATAATATAGGCCGTTGCATGTGAGGTGGAACAGTGCATGGTATTTACGACGTTAAAAAAAATCATGCATGATTGAAATTCCCGCCTTGAAGGCAATCGGGTTAAAGCGATTGCCATATGTGGCGCCCCTGCAGTTTTACACCTGTCACTTTTGGAGGAGATTTATGAACATGTTGAATGTTTCAGCCGAACATATCGACGATATTGCAATTATTGCATGCCGAGGAACATTGCAAAGAACACATGAGGAACTTCTGCACAATCTTGTGGAGAACAGTTATGTCCAAGGCGCGAAAGCAGTATTGTTGGACTGGTCAGAAGTAAGTTATTTTGATTCGATGGGTTTGGAATGCCTCATAGCGCTTCACAAAAAATCGATTAAGTATCATGGAGGATTGCTTGCTGTGATGATAACCGATAAGGTGTTATCAAAGGTGTACAAGACATTGCGTTTTGATCACATTGTCCCGTTGTTTGATAACCGGCAGAAAGCGCTGAAAGCAATGAAGAGTAGAATTGCACAGATGGAATCCTCTGATAAAATGCACGCGAATTAAGTTGAGGATGGATATTTAATCAGCATGGGTTTAAAAGCCCATGCTGTTATTTGTTGCATCTTTCAGTCTGGCACTGGATAGATACCCCCAATCGCTTCGCTCATTACGGAATGACAACATTTCGTGTTTCGCAGCAGTTCAAAATGACTTTATCAGGAGCGGCTTAATAACCCACCAGGCATGCAAATAGATGCGCAAAAAAAAGCCCGGAGGCTTTTTAGTTAATGCATGGTCTTTTTGTCCAGTTCTTATCGAGCTTTGGACATTGTTTTAAGGCATCGGGTGCAGATTTTCTTCTTTATTTTCCTGCCGTTTTCGTCAATTGTAACCCTGTGAAGATTCGGGTAGAATTTTCTACGAGTCTTTCTCTGAGAGTGCGAAACGTTGTTCCCTGACATCGGACCCTTGCCACATATATCACATTTTCGAGACATTTTAACCTGCCTGCCACTGTAATTCTTTGATAATCACAAAAGATGAATTATAATCTTTTGTTTGATTGAAATCAAGAAAAATATTTTCGTTAAGGATAGATAAGAATGAGTACGCAGATAGAGAAAGCGAAAAGCGGTGAAATTACTCCTCAGATGGCGTTTATTGCTGATGCCGAGAATGTTGATTCCGATTCTCTAAGGAAACTTGTGGCATCGGGGCGAGTGGCAATCCCGCGAAATAAAACTCGAACTTTCGACCCGATAGGAATCGGCGAGGGCCTTACGACAAAAATCAACGCGAACCTTGGGACATCCCCGATGCTCTGCAGCGGTGATTTTGAAATGGAGAAACTCAAAGTTGCGATTAAACACGGCGCTCACACAGTAATGGACCTTTCAACCGGCGGTGACCTGTCGATGATTCGAAAGGAAATGCTGAATGAATCCCGGATTCCGCTTGGAACTGTTCCCATCTATGAACTAATCAAACTGGTTCGTGAAAAGGGATGTTCTGATCACAGCTGGACAAAGGATGATTTCTTCGAGGTGATTAAAAGGCAGGCTGAGGAGGGTGTCGATTTCATGACACTTCATGCCGGGGTTACTCGCGCGACAGTTGAAACGCTGCGTGAAAGCGACAGGATGACATCAATTGTATCCCGCGGCGGAAGCCTTATCGCAGCATGGTCTGTTCAAAATGATGCTGAAAATCCGCTTTATGAATATTATGATGAACTTCTCGATATTCTATATCGTTATGATGTCACAATATCGCTTGGTGACGGACTTCGTCCGGGAAGCCTTAATGATGCCACTGACGCGGCACAGATGTCTGAATTGATGGTTCTTGGCGAGCTGACAAAACGGGCGTTGGATAAGAATGTCCAGGTTATTGTCGAAGGGCCGGGGCACATTCCCCTGAATGAGGTCGCCATGAATGTCAAAATGCAGAAAAAGATATGCCATGGCGCGCCGTTTTATGTTCTTGGGCCTCTTGTTACCGATATCGCTCCCGGTTACGATGAGCTGGTCGGCGCGATTGGCGGCGCGATTGCCGCAGCGGCTGGCGCTGATTATCTCTGTTATGTTACTCCGGCGGAACACGTGGCGCACCCGAATCTGTATGATGACAGAAGAGGCGTGATAGCATCAAGGAATGCGGCTCATGAGGCGGATCTCGCGAAAGGAATTCCAAATGCCATGGAATGGGACAATGAAATGTCCCGCGCGCGCGCTGAACTCGATTGGGAGAAGCAGATTTCACTCGCGGTTGACCCTGAAAGGGCAAAGGAAAAACGCGATGCACTTCCCACAGACAGCACTGATGAATCCGGCGCGTGCACTATGTGCGGCGATTTCTGCGCGTTTGTTACCGCGCAGGATGCCGGCCTGAAGAAAACTCCCAAGAAAAATAAATGATAAAAATCCTGCAATCGAAGGGAAGGATATCTTGGTCGAACAGGACAAATTTCTAAATACGATTGGCGGTTCGATCGAAACCGTCGCGGACACAGGCGAGGATGGGATTCTTGAACTTATCCGAAAAGTGTTTCCCAAAGAACTTCTCGCGCCTGATTCTCTGGCTATTCCGGCTCTTCAGGATGACGCCGCGGTTTTGTCCAGCGAACTGCTTTCTGATGATGAAGAACTGGTTGTTACATCGGATGTTCTTGTCGAGGGCGCGGATTTCCTTTTCGGCTGGATGTCGTATTTCGACCTTGGCTATAAATCTCTGATTGTCAATTTAAGCGACCTCGCCGCGATGGGGGCGAATCCGATTGGGATGGTTGTTGTTGTCGGGTTGCCCGATTCAACGCCAATCATGCAGCTGGAATCGTTTCTTGAGGGCCTGAAAAAAGCGGCGGAAGAATACGCGGTTATTCTTCTGGGCGGCGATTTAAGCGAGTCGAAATCGTTTTTCTGCAACATTACACTTTTAGGCAAAGTTCCCAAAGGTATGGCGTTGGCAAGAGGCGGAGTAAAAGAAAACGATTGCGTAGCGGTAACGGGATATCCGGGTGAATCGAGAGCAGGATTGATGATTCTTCAAGGTGAAACCAGTAATGTGAAAAGAGATGAAAGAAATCTGGTCGATTCGTTTTTCAGGCCCAAAGCGCGAATTGACGCTGGTATTATTATGCGCGAATTTTCTGGTATCCGCGGTTGCATTGACCTTTCGGATGGCATAGCTCGGGATGCATCTCGAATCGCGAAAAGAAATAATTTGAGAGTGATTATCAATGCTGATAATCTGCCTGTATCAGAAAGGCTTGCTGAATTCTGGCAAAGCAGGGGAGAAAATCCGCAAAAGGAAATAGCAATCGGCGGTGAGGATTTCGAACTTATGTTCTGCTGCGAAAGTAATCGTTTTGACGAAATAAAAAAACTGCTTGAAGATAAATCAGGATTAGCGGTTACTCGAATTGGGAGTGTTACCTGTGGAGAAGGCGCGGCGCTTGTAATGCCTGACGGTTCGGAGATTGAAATGAACACGTGGGGATTTGACCATTTCAGCAAGCCGGAGGAGCAGGTTTGATGAGCGGTTTCAGTACGGTTATTACCCACTCAGAGGCGGACACTATTGCACTCGGAATCAAACTGGCAATAAATTTGCCGGATGAAATAATAATTCCGGTTACCGGGCCGCTTGGAGTTGGCAAGAGTGTTCTTATCCGTGGCATTGCTAAAGGGCTTGGTTATGATGGCCGTGTGCGAAGTCCCAGCTATACAATCGAGAGGATTTACAACACGCCGAGAGGAGAATTTCATCACTGGGATTTGTATCGCATCGAAAGCCAGAGTGAAACGGAATATGTTTTCGAGGAGATAAGAATGCAAAAGGGGATTAGGCTAATCGAGTGGGGGGAGCGCCTTGTTGACTTTCTTCGGGATAGCTTTCCTATTATTGAAATGGAATTTCAGGATGAGCCGGATACGAGGTTAATTAGGATAGATAAACGAATCAAGTCGTAGCGCTGATGTCCCATCGGCTGTGTCAGGGACGTCCCGTCCTGAGGTAAAAGAAGCGGGACGCTTCCGACACAGCCGATGGGACATCAGCGCTACGAAATAAAGCGTTAGTAGAAAAGGAATCTGAATGACAACTCTTGCGATAGATACATCATGCGAAAAATCAACCCTTGCTGTTTTCAATGAGGGCGAATTAATTGTGTCCTGCGAACATCATTCGCAAAAACTGCAAACGGGATTTTTCCAGCTGATTGAAAAAACACTTGATGAGAATAATATTCAACCTGAACAGGTTGAGAAAGTTATTATTGGTATTGGGCCTGGCTCGTTTACAGGTGTAAGAATAGGAGTAAGTTTCGCGAAAACATTCTGCCAGTTGACAGGCGCGAAATTGATTCCAGTCAGGTCGTATTTTCTCGGAATAGATGATTTTCAGCTTAATACATATTATCTTGCACTGACACCATCAACCCGATTCGAATGTTATGCCGCGCTTTATCGTTTGGACAGCAATCGTACGTTCGAAAATATCCATGACATAAGCGATGGCAAACCCGACAGGATTTGCGATTGGATGAAGGATATTCCCGATGGAAAAAATCTTGTGATATATGGTGAGGGTGTCGGTATGCTGGATGGATTGGCGCTGCGGGATGGGATTGAAATCTCGATATTGAAAAAAGATGATTCTTTGCCTCGTGCTGAAAGGGCATTGCGTTTTCTGGATGAATTTCCCGTCATGTGCATCGACGCTGACCCGCTGGCGTTGAAACCGCTTTACGTTCGCCCATCACCAGCGGAGCAAAAAAGGGGATTGTCCCAACCAGGTTAATAGATACGATAAATACTGGGGTTTTAGCTAATGCCTATTAAAAATATCAGACTTGAAATTTATTGTGGACTGTCCCCTTTTTTGCGGATTTCGAAACACAATAAGGAGAAAAGGAAGTGACATCCACAGGGCAAATCAGGCTAATGACAATGGATGACCTTGATGGTGTCATGCACATTGAGGAATCATCGTTTTCCGCGCCGTGGTCAAGGTTCGCGTTCGAGCATGATTTAATCCACAACCCACATGCCAATTATTTCATTTTCATTCAGGATGAAATGATTGTAGGATATGCCGGCCTGTGGTCTTTTGAGACAATAGGCCACATTGTAAACATGGCTGTATTGGAGGAATACAGGCATAAGGATATAGCGTCAAAACTTCTGATTCGCTCAATGGAGTTTGGCCGCGCGAATGGAGTCAAGCGTTTTACACTGGAGGTTCGGGCATCAAATGAACCGGCGATAAATTTGTATCGTTCGCATGGATTTGTCGATATCGGAATTCGCCCGAGATATTACCAGGATAATCGAGAGGATGCGCTGATAATGTGGATTCCGGGAAGGGATGGTGAAATCTCATGTTCATAACGCTTGGAATAGAAACAAGCTGCGACGATACTTCGCTTGCTCTGGTTGATGAAACGGGGCGGGTTTTGGGTATGGTCAGCCAGGATCAGGAGGCATTTCATAAGGAGTATGGCGGAGTTGTGCCGGAGATAGCATCGAGAGTTCATCTGGAAGTGATAAATCCGCTGTTTAAGCGGTTACTGGAAAAGACACGTATTACTGTGGATGAAATCTCTCTGGCAGCAGTAACATCGCATCCGGGACTTCTCGGCTCACTATTAATAGGAATGACATTCGCCAAAACATTTTCGCTGGTTTATAAAAAACCGCTTATTGGGGTAAATCATCTGGTGGGACATCTACTCTCGCCGGCGTTATCCGGTGAGGGGATAGAGTATCCGAATGTCAGCCTGATAGTTTCAGGCGGACATACCGAACTTCTGCTTGTTAAATCGCCAAACGAATTCGAATTGCTTGGTGCGACTCGTGATGATGCCGCTGGCGAGGTAATCGACAAACTGGGGCGGGTTCTGCGGCTTGGATTCCCCGCTGGCGCAAGGATGGATGAGATTGCGCGTAAAGGCAATCCTGAATCTCTGAAGCTGCCTCGTCCGATGATAGGCAGCGATGATTTTGAATTTTCATTCAGCGGTTTAAAAACCGCCGCTGTGCTTGCGCTTGAAAAAATCGGTAGAACCAAATTTCGGCAAAGGGATTTTGTAGCGTCGTTTGAAGCCGCCATTGTGGATGTCCTTATCGCGAAACTTAAAAAAGCGGTTAAATCCACGGGAGTAGAGGGAGTTAATGTCGCGGGTGGAGTAAGCGCGAACACTTTATTAAGGCAAAGGCTGTATGAATGGTGCGATAAAGACGGGTTGAAATTGGCAATTCCGCCGATTGAATACTGCATGGACAACGGCGCGATGATTGCGCTTGCGGGTTATCATTCATATATGTCGGGAAATCGTGATAACATGAGCCTGGATTGCGTGGCGGTTACGGATTGGGACATCAACGATGCAAAAAACTAACATAACAGGATATGAAAATTAAAACGAAAAAGAACTCTTCACTAAGCATAACTCCTCTTGGAGGCGTGCGTGAGATTGGCAAGAACTGTTTTGTTGTCGAGTGCGATGATGAAATGATTCTTGTCGATGCCGGAATTATTTTTCCCACTGAGGATGACTACGGTGTCGATGTCATCATCCCGAATTTTGAGTATCTTCTCGAGCGGGCGGATAAACTCAAAGGAATAATAATCACTCACGGGCATGAGGATCATATCGGAGCGCTGAGGTATTTATTCCGTGACATCAGCGCGAAGATATACACAACCAGTCTCACCGCAGGTTTGATTGGGAACAAGTTTGTCGATAGTGAGAATGAACGGAAACTCTCATTTGAGATAATCGAACCAGGGGATGAATTCACAATTGGCGGGAATTTCCATATTTCCACCGCGCTTATAAATCACTCAATCCCTGCTGGAATTGGGTTGAGGATAAAAACACCCGCGGGAACAATTGTGCATTCAAGCGATTTCAAACTCGACCAGACACCGATAAACGATGAACGCACCGATCTTAGGCGGTTTTGCGCGTGGGGTGAAAGCGGTGTTGACATTCTCATGATAGATGTTACCAATGTCTGCTCGCGAGGGTTCACGCCATCCGAGCGTAGAATCGGTTTGACATTTGAGAATATTTTCGAACGCGCGTCATCAAGGATTTTCATCGCGATGTTCTCCTCGCATTTCCACAGGATTCAGCAGGCGGTTGATGTCGCTGAAAGGTTCGAGCGAAAGGTTGTCATTCTTGGAAGAAGCATGATTCTCAATGTACAAACCGCGCGTGAACTCGGTTACCTTCGAATTCCCGACCGCATGATTATCGAGCCGGAAAACATGGGCTCATTTCGGGATGAGGAGTTGATGATTCTCGCGACCGGCAGCCAGGGCGAACCGATGAGCGTTCTCTCAAGGATGGCAAGCGGACAACATCAGGTATCAATAAGGGATGGCGACAAGGTGATTATTTCCGCGAATCCAATTCCGGGCAATGAAGCGGCAATCGGGAGAATTATAAACCGCCTTTTTGACCTCGGCGCGAAAGTGATAACTTCCGAATCGGAAGAGGTTCATGTTTCAGGGCACGCATCCAGAGAGGAAATAAAAATACTCTATAACGCAGTCAGCCCACGATACGTCATGCCGTTTCATGGTGAATCGAGGCACTTCATGGAATTCAGAGACCTCATGCTTAAAATGGGACGGCAGTATTCCGATGTTCTTCTGACCAGGCCCGGCGACAGGATTCGATTATATGACGATGATGTTTCCATTCAGGCTGGCGTTACAGGCGGAGAGCAGCTTGTTCGGGGTGACGTTGTCGAGGACGAGTGGGTTCATCTGGCGAATGAACGTTCAAAGATGGCATCCGCTGGCGTGATTATAGCCGCGATTTTCTATAATAAAACCAAGCGTGAAGTTGACAGGATTGAATTAAACAGCCGTGGTTTTGTGAATCGCCAGAAGTGGGAATATGTTTTCGAAAGAGCGGAGACAAGCCTTCTAGACAGTTTAAACACAATCAGAGAAAAAGATTTGAAGAGCTTTTCAGTAATCAGGGAAAGATCTGAGCAGAAATTAAGCAGGTTGTTTTTCAGGCACACAGGATTGCGTCCGTTGATTATGGTAAAAATAAACGAGGTGAAATAATTGGGAGTTCTCGACGCGCTTATCCTGGGAATTCTTCAAGGGATTACTGAATTTCTCCCGATTTCATCATCAGGCCATCTGGTGCTGGCGCAGTATTTTCTTGGCGTTGACCAGACCGCGCTTGATGAGGCGATTCTGTTTATCCTGGTTCTGCATCTCGGTACTGTGGTCGCGGTTTTATTCTGCTACTGGAATGACATCACACGATTGTTCCGTTCGATAAAAAGCGGCGCAAACAAGGATGATAAAAAAGCGGATTCAAATCCGCCGGATTCAATTCCTAAAAAAATATTTCTGATGTTTTTGATAAGCATTGTCGCTACCGGAATTGTTGGTGTGCCGATTGATAAATTTTTCGAGGCGGCGTTCAAAAATCCGCAGTGGGCGGCATCGGGATTGATTGTTACCGCTGTGATTCTCGCGCTTTCGCTAATAGCAAAAGGAAAAGGCGGGATAGGCACGATAAAACCCGCCACAGCTTTTCTTGTTGGGCTGGGCCAGGGGATTGCGGTTTTTCCGGGAATCAGCCGCAGCGGAACCACGATTGTAATCGGAATGCTTCTCGGACTAAGCGGCAAAGAGGCGGCGCGATACACTTTCCTTCTTTCTGTTCCCACAATAATTCTGGCATCCGCGATGAAATTTCTCGATTTCCTTGATGAAGGCACATTGAGCATCCCGGTTGGCAGTTATATAGCGGGATTTATCGCATCGGCGATTTTTGGTGTAATCGCAATCAGGATTCTGATTCACATTCTAGCGAAGGGGAAAATAGCGGGATTCGCGATTTACTGCCTTATTGCCGGAATCGCTGCGTTGATGGTTGTGGGTTAGTAAGTTAGCAGGTTAGTAGGTTAGTAGGTTAGTAGGTTATGTAGGTTATGTAGGTTAGTAGGTTATGTAGGTTGGCGGGTTGTAGCCCGGGAATCCATTTTCCGGGGAAACAGGTGGCTATCTCACGCAAAGCCCCGGTGAAGGGACACCGCGGTGAAGGGACACCGGGTTACAATTGGTGATTAAACCTGATGAGAATAATTCGCTTTGTCGAGAAGAGATTCTTCGCTTCGCTCAGAATGACAATGTATCTTGTTTAAATCGGGGTTATGAGACAGCTTCCTTGCTGCGCCCCGATGTGCCGTATTAGAAATGGCAACTTCAGGGCGCAGCAAGAAACGCCCCTGCGATTAGTTTACTATTTTAGTTGCGAGAGATTCATGTAATATATAGAATAGTAGATAGTGATGAAAAATGCTTAAGAAGAAACAACCGAAAGAACATGATCCTGTGATTAAAAGCGGCGTCGATGCAGCGAGAAAAATGCTCATGAATCGGGGCTACTATATCCGCGATATCATTTCAGCCTCTGATAACGAGGTTGATTTAATAGCCATTCGCGAGGGTTTGCTTAATTCGGAAAAGATGATAATGCGAATTGTCCTGCCTGAGAAAGAGGGAGGGCTTGGGATTAACACTGTCAGGAATTTTTTTGCCCGCCAGGCGAGGGTTTTTGGTGTCAAGTGTATTCTTGTTTCTCTTGCATATATATCGAAGCAAACGCTGCGATATGTCAGGCAGCGTGATTACGCTGTTTATGGCAAGGAATGGCTGATTGCGAATACGGATTTTGAAATTATCCACGATGCTTAAAAATTAATATTGTACAGAGCTTGACAGCCTTTGTAACTTATGGTAAATTTATGTAGCGTCCAGATGATACTATAAATAACAGATTAATGTTGACGAGATATAGTACAGATGGTTAGAATGGAAAGGCAGAATAGCTGAGTCAGGCATTATGAAATGGTTTCAGGTTGATATAAATATTTTAGACCTTGAAATGATTTGCGTTAGTTGTTATTATTTCTGCTTTGCAGATTATCCTGAAGAAAAAATCTGAAGGGATAGACTCTGGCGACTATAAATATTAAATTGTGCCGGGAGATGACACAATGAAAAACATGATAATTACTTTAATCGCAATCACTGCGTTATTCCTATTTTCGGGATGCGGTGATGATGAGACAACCTCCGGTGCCACGCGTTCGCTGGGCTCAATGAACGGGCATGTAATCACCATTATAGATGATTCGCCCATTCCGGATGCCACGATTGAAATCTGGTCGGTTCCTATCACCACATTCCCTGAAGGGGATACAGTTGGCGGAGAGATCAAAGTTACTACATTGACTAGTTTCACCGGTATGTTTGATGCATCGGTGCCGGTCGGAAAGATTTGGGTTCGCGCTAACGCTGATGGATTCAAACGATCCCCACCACAGTATTGGTCTTTATCTCCTGATTCAACAGGCACGCTGAATTTTGTGCTTTATCCGGGAGAGGGCGACCAGCCGTATGACCCGCCTGAGGGTTTTGATGTAATCGATGATGGTGACGGGCAGCAGGCGTTTGACCCATGCTTCCCGGGATTCGAGCGTGAGGGTCCGCATGATGACCGTCAGTGCGGCGATGGTTAAGACATTCTGAATTAGATCTGAATTAGATTAGTCATGCTTTCCAGTTATTACTGTAAGTTGGCTGGATGTTGAATTATAAATTTTATATTTTATTTATAGAGCATAAGGAGTGCACTTTATGAAAGACCTTCGCAAAATAGCTGTATGGACGGCTCCTGTAGCTATACTGATCGTCTTGGTGCTTGTATTAACCGGATGTAAAAACCCCGATGAATCTGGACCGTTCGGATTCAAAGTCACTTCGAATTCAAAGGTCAAGGCGGTTTTTACTGACCCGATATTCAGGCAGATAGGATACGATTCGAATGATCCATACTCCAAGTACCTGACAGAGGGTGTTGGTATGGAGTATTACGATCAGCGATATATAATCGACCTGATGGAAAATACTATCAGCACCTTGGACATCGCCTCCACTATGGTTAACAATGCAGATATTGCCTCAATTCTGGTTGGTCTTGCGACCCGTGGAGTGCAGATAAGGGTAGTTACTGAAAAGAGCAATTTTGATTTCATCAACCCGACGTTGCCTGAAACAACTCGGCAGGTTCAACAGCAGTTGATAGATGCCGGCGTTCAGATACGCACGGACAATGATGATGCGAACCGACTGATGCACGAGCGGTATATGATTATTGATAACACATATCTGCTTGTCGGCAGCGCCGATTTCCTCAACACATCTTTTAGTGAAGCCATTAATAATGTGATGGTAATTGAATCAATAATGTCGATTGGCAATATTGACACTGCGACAGCCGCAAGTGTCAACACTGTAATGGACGCTTTCGTGTTTGACTTCGAGCAGATGTTCAATCGTGGCAAGTTCGGTGTCGCTAAAGAACCGCTATATAAAAACACGTTTGAGGATACCGGAGCTAAAATTGAGGTTTATTTTGGCCCTACAAACAATATTCTTGAGCAGATTGTTGATGAGCTGAATAATGTCGATGATATCATGTTCTACGCCATTCAGCAGTTTACAAATAACACAATGGCGAACAACATGAGTATTATGAATAGTAATTTCACTGTTCAGGGTATTATCGACTCATCCTCCAATCTTTCTGATGACAGTTATGAAGCTATAGGCGCGCTTAGGTTTGACGGCCAGGGATACAATACGCTTAATCACAAGTATATTGTTATCGACTTTCCTTTAGACCTTTGGGATTACGAATATCCATCACCGGGCAACTCGAATGATCCGGTTGTGGTTACTGGAAGCCCGAACTGGAATGAATCGAACTTCACGCGAAATGATGAGTGTTTGATTGTTGTTCATGACCTTGCCACGGCGTACAGGTATGGTCTTGTGGAATTCCAGTCGAACGTTATGGGCGCCCAGCAGATTGGGATTATCTATGGCGAGTGTCGAAGCGCTGTGAACAATGTTCCTCTGGAATGCACAATGGAGGTTCGAGTTGACAGGAAGGGATTCCTTCCCGGACTGCCGGACCCTGATGAACCTGAGGATGTTGACAGTGATGCCAAAACAGGATTCTATTCAATAACAGTACCGGGTGGCCTTACGGATGTTACCGTGACGGAAGCGCCGGATACTTATTTGCTGCCTGATTATATTCTTGGAAACCAGCTTATCTTTCCTGGTGGCTCGCAGAGGATATATTGGTATTTGCCGCTGCAGCCTGCTGGTTCCGGTTATGGATAGGATTCGCCATAAGGAGAATTTCGAGTGTTGACATCGCTGAATTGGTTATGAAATTTCAGTTCAGCATTAAATAGACGTAATTATGAAAAGGTTCCCTTTTTATATTTAGACTAATTCGATTAGCTCGCTTAGCAAGGAGAGTAACAAACATGGGAGCACAAAGGATAATAATTATTTTAATGTTGCTTATTCTGGGTATTTTCGCGGGATGCAGCAGCAGTGGAGATAGTGGCCCCACACTGCCATCTCCTGGTGGAACTCAGGGTGGTGATTACGAGGGTGACCAGGATGAGCCTCCAATTCCCACACCATTCGCGGAACTCATGGAAAATCGTTATCTAATCTGCGACATGGAATGGGAACTTGACGGCGACCTTGTGGTTTCCACAAGAGAAGCAGGAATATTTCTTTATACACCATACGGTGTTCTGAAAAGAATCTATGACATTCCGTGTGTTTATAGCCTTGAAAACAATGATACCGGACGAGGCATGAGTTTCTCTGGCAGAGGATCGTGTAATCCGGATGGTATTGATGATGATATCTATGTATCGGAAGGACATAACACTGTTTCTTTCGATAGCCTATGGTACAGTGGAGATCCAAGTCCGACACCGATTATGTGCGATTTGACAATCACGATGCAGTGGATGTGTCCAGAGACAACATCTCCAATAGGCTATTCCTATCATCCATTTAGCGGACGCACATATGTTAAAATCAACAGTGGTGGAGTCTGGATTGGTGATGGAGAATGCGAAATGGACTGGCATCCTGATATCGGTCCAGTAGTTGATCCCGGAGCGCTTTGCGGCGCTGCTGTTGGCGATGTCATTCTGTCATACGACCAGAGGGCGCCTTTCCTGCCCTTTAATATCTGGTTCACAGGTCCCCCGGATGAGCCTTTGGATCCGGCTGGAGACTGGGTTATGTATACAACTTTGGGTGTTTACAACTGTATCCAGCAGCTTGCCGCATTAGGCGCTGGATATCAGCGAATGGCGAACACGTGCCTTGTGTTTTCCGCGAACGGCACCGATCCCCCTGGATGAAGTCCCCCAGCGCGTGATGGATGCTCCGTGACGAGCATAGGCGATTTTGATTTGGATTATCAGGGTAGAATGGTTGCTCCAATGTCATCAAGTGATTCTTATGTTATTACAAAGCCGATTGTTGATGGCGAGCACATTATCGTAACAAGAGTTGTCGGTGGTCGAATGAACGGCATGGGAACAGGTCCTGGTGAATTCCAGGGTCCCCAAGGCGTTGCGATTGACCCGATTACACAAAATCATATTGTATGTGATACCGGTAACGACCGGGTTCAGATGTTTACATCCCAGGGTGATTTCATAAGGATGTTCCTTACAGGCCCAAGCCCAACAATGGCGCTTGTTGATTACTGGGGCAATCTGCTTGTAGCGACCAGCAATGGTCTTGAGATTTACAACGAGCAGGGTTCGCTTCCGGTTTATGGTTCAATCGAGGGTTTTGTCAAGGATAAAGAGACAGGACTTCCGCTTGAGAATGTTCTGGTTTATATTGTAAATACATTTGATCTGCCGGTTCAGGGTTATTACACATCAGAGGAAGGTTACTTCCAGCTGTATGCGGTTCCCGCGGGAACACATAACCTTGTTACCAACAAAGTGGCGTATTTCGATGCCAGCACTGTGGTCAGTGTTGTTGCGGGTGAGCGAACGGATGTTAATTTCTATATGTCTCGCGTGCCTGTTACATCACCGGGTACTGGCAATATCTCCGGTACATTTATTAAAGAGGGACCACCAGCTGGAGGCGGCGGACTTGGCATTCAAGGTCTCACTGTCGGAATCGAGGGGCTTGGCGTTTCTGATATCACGAATAACAACGGTGAGTTTATGCTCATTGGTGTTCCCAGTGGTCCGCAGAATTTGCAGGTCAGCGCGAATGGCCAGATAATCTATGAGAAGAATATCATAGTTCCTGATGGCCAGACTCTTGATTCTGGAATCATATATCTGTACGTATAGAGATTCAGATTGATATGTTAATTCAAACCCCGCGTAATGCGGGGTTTTTTGTTGGGCTTAATTAGACGTGACTGAAAAAGCTATTTTAAACTGCCGTGAAACTGCGATGAATTGTAAAGCCAGATATTTCAAACCGAGCCCCGAACGTTAGTGAGGGGTAAGCAAGGTTTATAGCAGCTTCGAGGTTACCCCTCACTAACGTTCGGGGCTCGGATAATTCATCGTTGTCATTTAATGAAATCACCCCCAAAAAGACCTTCAAAAAAATCCAAAAAAAGTCTTGTAAACTCTTGCTACTTTGTGTTAGATGTAGTAAAATAAGGTAGCGATATAAGGATATTATTGAGTAGACAGGTGATTTAAAATGAATTTAAAATATAGAAAACGCGAAAATAACAATAATAATCTTTCATATATTTATTCAAATTCGTTTGAGGAAATTCTCAAGCGTACAAGGAGAAGCAAGATGAAAAAGCTAAGCATTATAATCGGACTTCTGTTGATTTTTGGATTGACAGCAGGATGTTCAGGAAGCGGCGAAGACGTAGCAACTCTGCCATCTTCGAATGGTCCAGAGGGAGGCTCGTATGTCGGCGACCAGCCTGAGCCGCCAATTCCTACTCCATTCGCTGAACTGTCGGGACTGTATGTCTGCGATATGGAATGGGAACTCGATGGCGACCTTGTTGTTTCCACACCGAACGGTTTGTATCTATTCACTCCGTATGGAGTGTTGAAAAGAACATATCCTGAAATTACCTGTGTTTCAGGTTTGGCGAACAACGATACCGGACGAGGCATGAGTTATTTCGGTCCCGGCACAGGCGGAAATCCCGCGGGAATGGATGATGACATTTACGTTTCGGGCGGACATGGCACAACGACATTCGATGCCCGATGGTACAGTGGAGATCCAAGCCCGATCCCGGATTCCTGCGATTTGACAATCACGATGCAGTGGACGCTATCGCAGGATTCAGCTCCCGCCGGTTATGTGTATCATCCGCACAGTGGGCGAACTTATATCAAGCTGAACAGTGGCGGAGTTTGGATTGGCGATGATGAATGTGAATTCGACTGGCATCCTGATATCGGTTCGACAGTTGATCCCGGTGAGCTTTTCGGCACACCGGTTGGCGATGTGATTTTATCATACGACCAAAGGGCTCCATTCCCCCCTGATATCTGGTTTACAGGTCCGCCGGAAGAGCCGAATGATCCCGCGGGCGACTGGGTGGTTTATGTTCCTTTTGATGTTTGGAACAGCATGCAGCAGCTTGCCGGAGTCGCTCCCGGATATCAGAGAATGGCAAACACTGCCAGGGTCTTTTCAGTAAATGGAACAGATCCGCCATCTCCGATTCCTCCCGCGCGCGATGGCCTTTCTGTTGTAAACGTCGGCGATTTTGACATGGACAATCAAGGGCGACTGGTCGCGGCTGTTTCAGCGAGCGATGCGTATATAATCACCAAACCGATTGTCGATGGCGAGCATATTATCGTTGAGAGAGTTATCGGCGGGCGCATGAACGGAATGGGAACAGGTCCCGGTGAATTTCAGGGACCAACAGGCGTGGCAATCGACCCGATTACGCAGAATCATATCGTAAGCGATTCCGGAAATGACCGTATCCAGATATTCACATCGCAGGGCGATTATATCAGGCAGTTTTTAACAGGCCCGAATCCCAGAAAAGCTCTTCATGATTCATGGGGCAACCTGCTTGTCGCGACTGATAACGGACTTGAGATCTACAACGAGCAGGGGTCGCAGACCGTTTACGGTTCAATCGAGGGATTTGTGAAGGATAAAGAAACCGGGCTTCCGCTTGAAAACGCTCTTGTGTATATAGTAAGCACATTCGACCTGCCGGTTCAGGGCGATTACACAACCGAGGAAGGCTATTTTTCGATGTACGCTGTTCCCGCGGGAACTCACAATCTTGTTGTTAACAAGGTGGCGTATTTCGATACGAGTTCGGTTATTGACGTTGCAGCCGGCAATCGCACCGATGTCAATTTCTACATGTCGAGAGTGCCGGTCTCATCACCGGGTACGGGCAATGTTTCCGGAACTTTCATTAAATCTGGTTCACCTCTTGAGGGTGGCGGACTCGGTATTGCGGGACTTACGGTTGGAGTCGAGGGTCTGGGCGTTTCGGATATAACTAACGGCAACGGTGAATTCATGCTAATCGGCGTGGACACAGGTCCGCAGAAATTGCAGGTTAGCAAGAATGGTCAGGTAATCTATGAGAAGAGCATCCAGGTACCGGATGGTCAGACATTGGATACTGGAATAGTATATTTGTACGTGTGATTTATCTTGGAAGTAATTGGTACCAGCCCCCGCCTCCGCGGGGGTTTTTTAGTATGTGTATGCCGGGCGCTTTTAATTGGTACCTGGCACCAATTAATTTGTGAGTATCACCGCGCTCTATCTTGATTCCGTCTATCCTTCTCGCTTTACGCATCTGATGCGGGAATGACGCATTCTGTCTTATCAACAACAATCAGTCAAGCCAAATTAATTTAATTGGTACCTGGCACCAATTAATTGAAGAGGTGGAAAAAGAGGAAGATGGATACCGGGTTAAGTCCGGTATGACAAAAGATGTGAGAGAATACGCCGGATGCAATCCAGTGCTCACAAGGGGGGGATTTTAATTCATTACTGCTTTATTTCGATATGGATACGCTGCCGGTTATCAGGACATGTAAGTTGAATATAATACTGACGCCGAGCGGGATGACTGCGACGAGGAATAAATCCAGTCCGCCCTGGTCGCCGAAGAAAATGATGAAGCATCCGAAAAATAGTTCCAGTATAAGCCTGAATATTATTTTCCAGATGTCAGGTCTTTTCTCGCGCAGCTGATGTAGTCCGAACAACAGGGAATCGGTTAACGCGAGCAACACTACGGAGATGAATGAGTAATACAATATTGGTATGTTTATTGACAGCAGTGTACCGAGAATGAATCCGATGGCTGTAATGACTATTGCAAGAATTATAACGAAAATCACTGGCCATCACCTCCATCCTGATTGTCCTGGACAGGTTGTGTGAATCTTGTGATTATCGCGCCTGAGTATGGCGGAAGGGTGATGCTGTCGCTTTCCTCAATCGAATATGAAATCCTGAAAAACGCAAGCGGCTGCAGGACTCGTCCGGGACCCTCCAGCGCCTGGCGCAGCCCTTTCGGGTCACCAATCGCGAGAATTTCAAATGGCGGCGACATAGGCTGGTTGTTGATATTCACGACAGGCCCGGCGCATCTGATTGCGGTTGACACAACGATACGCTCAATAGTTTCGTGGCTTTGAATCGCCATCGCCTCGGCTCCGGCAGCCCACAGTTCATTTGTTATATTTAGAAGGTCCTCATGATGAATCAGGTATGGCGCAATTTCCTCGCCGGACGGGATGTTTTCGTCCGATTCCTCAAGGCGCAGAATAATACCCTTGCCGCTGACAGCTCGTACACCCGCGAGAAGGCTGGCATCGCGGAATCGCTGCAGAAGGAGTTTTCCTTCCTTTTCCTTCTTCCCAAGCGACTGTTCAAGCGCGCCCAGTTGTTCCCTCTCTTTCATGAGCGCGTCCTTTAACTCATCTTTCTCATCGGAAAGAGCGAGAATTTGATTAATCAAATCCTGCCGGGGACCAAGCATGTATGGTCTGGATTCCTTTTCCTTCAGGGTTTTAAAGGGAAGTGACAGTATCAATCCTATAAGGAATGCGAAAATCAGAATGATGATAACGATTTCAGGATGCTGCCACAGATAATCGACATCACGAAATTTCGTTACGGGATTATCATTTGTATTTTCTTTTTTAGATATCATTTGCGTTAAACTAATTTATCCTTTCACAACGCCGAGAGGTTTTAATCTCGCGACTTTATCAGCGATACCGCTTTGGTGTGATGCCTCAACTACCATATCGACATCTTTGTATGCCTGAGGCGCTTCCTCACGAAGAGTTTTTTTGCTGTGAGCTCGAATGACGATTTGTTTTCTTTTCATCTCGTTGAGCAGTTCGACATGGTCAAGGCTTTTAAGAGCCGCACGCCGCCCGAGAATCCGACCGGCGCCATGAGCGCATGAACCGAACGTTTCGTCCATTGCGGTTTGCGTTCCGACGAGAACATAGCTTGCTGTTCCCATTGAGCCGGGAATAATCACGGGCTGGCCGACATCACGGTATTTTTGCGTGATGCGTTTGTCGCCGGGACCGAATGAACGTGTCGCGCCCTTGCGATGAACGCACAGCGTTTTCATTACGCCATCGACCTTGTGCTTTTCGATTTTCGCGATATTGTGGGCCAAATCATAGACAAGAAAAAGCCCAAGTTCCTCCCATGATTTGTTAAGCAATCTGGAAAGCCCCTGCCTGATTCCGTGCGTGATAATCTGTCGATTGCACCATGCGAAATTGGCGGCGGAACGCATCAGCGCGAAATAATCATCCGCTTCCTTTGAATCAAGAGGTGTGCATGCGAGCTGGCGGTCTGGGATATCGATATTATATTTCTTCACGGTTTTCTGCATTTCAGCAAGTGAGTCATCGCAGCACTGGTAGCCGAATCCTCTGCTGCCGGTGTGGATCATAATCGCAATCTGTCCTTTTTCCAATCCCATTGCATTTGCCGCTTTGGTGTTGAAAATCTCATCGACAATCTGAACCTCAATGAAATGATTTCCAGCGCCCAAACTTCCAAGCTGGGGGCGTCCGCGTTCGATAGCCCTGTTTGACGCAAGCGACGGGTCAGCGCCATCGATGAATCCGCCGTCCTCTGTGCAGTCAAGGTCGTATTGGATTCCCATGTCGTTCTCGACTGCCCACGCAGCGCCTTTTCTGCAGACATCTTTTAGTTCGGATGTTGAAACCTTGATAATGCCCCGCGTTCCGAGTCCGGTTGGAATGTCGCGGTAAATCTGGTGTGTGATGGCCTCGATTTTGTCCTTGAAATCATCGAACATCAGATTGGTTCGAATGAGCCTGACTCCGCAGTTGATATCATATCCGACACCTCCGGGGGAAATTACTCCGCCTTCATCGGAATCGAAAGCGGCAACGCCGCCAATGGGGAAGCCATATCCCCAGTGGATATCAGGCATTGCGAGAGAGTATTTCTGGATTCCCGGCAGGGTCGCGACATTAGCCATCTGCTGAAGGCCATCTTCAGACTTGATATGTTCAAGTCCCTCCGGCGCGGTGTAGAATCGCCCGCAGACACGCATCCCCTTTGTTTTATCAAGTGGGATTTCGTATCTGTAATCGTCGATTCTTTTTATTTCACCTTTCCACATCTGGCGTTTCTCCGTTAAACATCAAGAATACAGGTCGCGATAAGTTTATCGTCAGAATGCTCAATTTTCAGCATGTGATATGTCGCGGCTTTTATTTCAACATAACCATCGGGTAATTTTTTAATAGTTCTCACGATGGCACTGCATTTCAGAGTCTTGCTGCCAACCTCAAGGTTCAGGAGTTCCACAGGCGCTGTCATGTTTTCCTGAATCATGCGGATTAGTTCATTGAGGAATCGAACAAGTAGCTCCTCGTTGTCCGCCCCGTCGAGCGCAATATCAAGGGTGATTTTATTACCGGAAAGCACAGCTGAATTTATTTCAGTAATTTCACGAAAACCATCAAACGCGGCGTGAAAGAAATCGGCTGCGTCCGTACCGGAGATGCGCATCGCGATATCCGCTGTATGATCGAGAATTTCAAAATTACCCATGGCGTCAGGATATCATTTTTTTACAGGGTAATTACATCACCCGGACTCACCCTGTGCATCGTAACATTTTCCAAACCGAGTTTGTCCATTTCCTCGCGCAGCATTTTTGGCTTGCCCCAAAGAACGGGGAAAGTGGAATGATGGACAGGCAGCACATGTTCGCATTTGAGAATCTGAACTGCTCTCGCCGCGGCTTGTGGACTCATGTTGTAGTAGCCATCGATTGGCAGAACGGCAAGAAACGGTTTATGGAATTCCGCGATGAATTCCATTTCACTGAAGATATCGGTATCTCCGGCGAAATATGCTTTTCTGTCGTCCTCAAGCCGCAGTATGAATCCAACCGGCGGCCCCATGTTTACCGGTGTCCCTTCAGCGAGTGAGAGACTCGAATGGAGAGCGGGAGTCATTGTGATTTTGAGTCCGGCAAATTCGATAGTGCCTCCGATGTTGAATCCGAACACTCTTTGTTCATGGGCGCCTTTTGAAATGATGTAGTTCGCCATTTCGAAAATGCAAGCCACCGACGCGCCGCTTTCTTTCAGGACTGTGAGTGTATCGCCGAAGTGGTCGCCATGTCCGTGCGTTACAAGGAGGAGGTCGAAATCGCGGTCGTTTCTGCATTCCGGGCGGCATGCCGGGTTGCCTGTTAAAAACGGGTCAATGAGAATCTTTATCCCGCCGGGTGTTTCGATTTTGGTTGTGCCATGGCCAAACCATATTAGTTTCAGTTCGCTCATTGTAATCACCCGATGTTTGATGGATATTTATCACATTTAATTATAGTATGTATCGATGGATGTTGAAATAGTATAAATAACTGGCTCTTGAATCAGAGTATCCATTTGCTTTAGTATTAGTGCCCTGAAAGGAACAAATATGGCGTTTTTTAAAAAAGTAAAAATATTCGAAAAAATCAAATCATCACTGACTCGCACACGCGAGAGTTTGGTTGATCAGGTAAGGGAGCTCACGACGCTTCATAAGAAAATTGATGACGCGTTTTTCGATGAGCTTCTGGACATTCTCATTCTCGGCGATATGGGCGTTGAGACAAGCGAGAAATTAATCGACCAGCTTAAGCGTACTGTAAAGCGGGATAGAATCAGGGACGCGGAGGAGATAATAAATCTTCTAAAAGCGGGAATACAGGATATCCTGAAAAGGGATGTCGAGTACACGGCTGAGATTCCTGATAAACGCCCGTATGTAATTATGCTCACCGGCGTAAACGGGTCGGGGAAAACAACAACGGCGGGAAAACTGGCGCGCCGTTATAAGGACGCCGGGTTCAAAGTGATGATGATAGCCGCGGACACATTCCGCGCGGCGGCTATTGAACAGCTTGAGATATGGGCAGAGCGCGCGGATGTTGATATAGTCAAGCAGAAAGAGGGTTCTGACCCATCCGCGGTTATTTTCGATGGCCTTCAAAAAGCGGTCGCGCGCGATTATGATGTTGTAATCGCCGATACGGCGGGCCGGTTGCAAAACAAAGCTCATCTGATGAAAGAGCTGGAAAAAATCAAACGGACCACATTGAAAAAAGTCGATGAGGACCAAATATTATCGCTTCTTGTTCTCGATGCCACCACCGGTCAGAATGCGGTTTCGCAGGCTATGATTTTCAATGATGCGGTCAAACTCGATGGCATTGTTCTGGCAAAACTCGATGGCACTGCCAAGGGCGGAATTGTCGTGACGATAAAAGACCGTCTGGGACTGCCGGTTCTTGAGGTTGGTGTTGGAGAGAAAATCGAGGATTTGATTCCTTTTGACACTGAAGCTTACGTTGATGGATTATTTGGATAAAGTAAAATAGCAGGTGTAAGTTGTAAGGAGCAGAGGGTAGTTTGTATGGAGAAGGAGGTTGTTTTTCTGCCGCAGAGGGTTAAAACCCTCTGCTATAATAGGAGAAGCGGGTGCCGCCCACACATCACGTCTTTTTGTGATTTGTGGGTGAAATGATAACTTCGCAGCATGTCACCCAGAGTTTTGAACCAAATTAACGCTTTTCCCGACAAGCTCAAATAGCAGGGGGTTTTAACCCTCTGCTTATTACTACAATGAATAAGCCAAACAGCAATAAATTCAACAATTCATCAGGCGAAAATCTACTTGAGGTTCGTAATCTCTCGACGTATTTCACCGCGGAGGAAGGAATAATCAAAGCGGTTGATAATGTGACGTTTCATCTTGGCTACGGCGAAACGCTGGGAATCGTGGGTGAATCAGGCAGCGGGAAATCTGTAACCGCGCTTTCAATTTTGCGAATCATTCAGGACCCTCCGGGAAAAATAATTGGCGGCGAGGTTATTTTCGAGGGGCGAAATCTTCTTAAACTAAGCGGGGCGAAAATGCGCGATATCCGGGGGAATCAAATCGCGATGATTTTCCAGGACCCCATGACATCCCTGAATCCGGTGCTGACTATCGGTGACCAGATGATGGAAACGTTCAGAATTCATGGCAAAATATCCGCGAAGGAAGCGCGTGAAAAATCGGTCGCAATGCTTGAGAAAGTCGGAATGCCACTTGCCGAGGAGCGAATGCGGCAGTATCCGTTTGAATTGTCAGGCGGAATGCGCCAGAGAGTGATGATAGCGATGGGGCTTTCGCTCAGGCCAAAACTGTTAATCGCCGATGAACCGACAACCGCGCTTGATGTAACCATACAGGCGCAGATACTCGAATTGATTCGTGAAATGAAACGGGAATTCGGAAGCGCCGTGATTATGATTACGCATGACCTCGGCGTGGTGGCGTCAACGTGCAGCCGCGTGATTGTGATGTACGGCGGACAGATAATGGAGGAGGGTTCCGTTCACGATATATTCCACGACCCGCTTCACCCCTACACAAAAGGGCTTCTAGCGTGCCTTCCGAGAGCGGATGAAAAGCGTGAAAGGCTTGACCCTATTCCGGGTTCACCGCCGGGACTGGCAGAGCTGAATCCCGGATGCCCGTTCGAGGAACGCTGCAATGTTAAAATGGAACAGTGTTTTGAAAATCGTCCGGCATTGAAAATTCATAAAGATCAAAGACGGGTCGCGTGCTGGCTTTTTGATGAGTTCAAACCATGACCAATCTTATTGAAATAAAACAACTTAAGAAATATTTTCCGATACATCGCGGAGTATTGTTAAGCCGCCATATCGGCGATGTCCGCGCGGTTGACGGTGTTGATTTGGTTATTCCGCGGTCGAGCACACTTGGGCTTGTCGGCGAATCGGGATGCGGGAAATCGACTCTGGGACGCTGCATCCTCAGGTTAATTGAACCGACTGAAGGGAAAATAATTTTCGATGGAAGGGACATTACTTTTCTGAAATCGCATGAGTTGCGTAACCTTCGCCGCGACATGCAGATTGTGTTTCAAGACCCGCAGGCATCGCTGAATCCGCGCATGACAGCGGGGAGGATAATAGGTGAGCCGCTTGATGTTTTTAAACTGGGCGATAAATCAAGCAGGCATGAAAAAATAAATGAACTGATGGAAATGGTCGGGCTTGATCCTGCGATGGCATCCCGATATCCGCATGAATTCTCCGGCGGGCAAAAACAGCGGATTGGCGTCGCGCGCGCGCTGGCGCTAAATCCGAAATTCATTGTCTGCGATGAGCCGGTCAGCGCGCTCGATGTCAGCATACAGGCGCAGATTGTCAATCTGATGCAGGACCTTCAGGAAAAACTGAATCTTACTTTTCTGTTCATCGCGCATGATTTGAGCGTTGTAAGGCATATTTCAGATTGGATTGCGGTTATGTATCTTGGGCGGGTTGTTGAACACGCGCCGACGGAAATGTTCTTCGCAAATCCGAGCCATCCATATACGCAGGTTCTCTTGAAGTCAATACCGATCCCTGATCCGGATGCACCCGCCGAGTACGCGCCATTAAAGGGCGACCTGCCATCGCCAGCCGCGCCGCCATCGGGTTGCCGTTTCCACACGCGATGTCCGAAACGATTTGATCCATGCGACAAAATCCCGCCTGTGCCGGTTCTGATTGAAAACAACCATACGGTTGAATGTCATTTGTATTCGAGTAATGATTAGCGTTTGCTCCCTATGCTCAATTTGAAAAAAATAAAATCGTTAAACGGTTCGGTTTTTCTTCCGGGAGATAAATCGATTTCGCACCGCGCGCTGATTCACGCGTCACTGGCAATGGGCGACAGCGTGATTTCAAATATGCCGTCATCCGGTGATCTCAAAGCCACTGTTAAAGCGTTGATGCAGCTTGGCGTTCCGATTCGGCAAACAGCGTCCGGTGAATTGAGCATCATGGGCGGTGGCGGAGATCTCGCGCCGCCGGCAAATCCAATTGACTGCGTGAATTCAGGAACCACGATGCGACTTTTAATGGGCGTTCTGGCAACATGCCAGTTTGAATCCGAACTTGTCGGTGATGAATCGTTGATGCGCCGGCCGATGGAGCGTGTCGCTGAACCTTTGCGAATGATGGGCGTCGAGGTTATCACAACCGATGGCCACTCGCCTGTGAAAATAATCGGAAGAGCGGATTTGAAACCGCTTGAGTATGAATTGCCTGTCGCGTCATCCCAGTTGAAATCATCGCTGATTTACGCCGCTGTTTATGCGGATGGCGAATCTGCAATCACGGAGCCTGTGTTGTCGCGCGACCATACTGAAATCGCGCTGGAGCAAATCTGTCCGACCGGTTACAAAAGGAAAACAGAAGGGAATTCGTGCAGGCATATAATTAACGGGCCTTCTGAACTTGACGCGTTTGAAACATCAGTGCCATCCGACCCGTCATCCGCAGCGTATATCATCGCAATTGCACTTTTAAAGCAGGATTCGGAGGTTACGGTTCATAACCTGCTTTTAAATCCGCGAAGGATAAAATATCTGGAGATATTGAAACGGATGGGCAGCGATATTGAAATGAAGCCAACTGGAAAAGAGATGGGAGAAATTATCGGCGATGTTGTTGTGCGATCATCCGAATTGAAAAATGTCGAAATCACTGAAAGGGATATTCCGCTGCTAATCGATGAACTGCCGCTTCTTTCGGTTATCGCGACTAAAGCGGAGGGTGGATTTGCGATACGAGGCGCTGGGGAACTGCGGTTCAAGGAATCGGACAGGCTGAAAGCGATTGTGGAAAATCTTCGGCGGATGGGAATTGAGATTACTGAATATCCTGACGGCTTCACTTTCGATGGGCAAGTCAAACCCGTATCAGCTCCCATTAATCATTTTGGAGACCATCGAATTTTGATGAGTTTGATTGTTTTGTCGGTGATACATAATCTTGAGATTAATTTCGATGACCTGTCACCTCTGGGGATTTCATTTGGCGAGTTGGTTGATTATCTGTCGCTTTTGTCGAGTTGAGTATTCTCGTAGCGCTGGTATCCCGCCGGCTGTTGAAAAAGACGTTGCAAACAAGAAACCCCCACCCCAGCCCTCCCCGCGA